>NCRO01000052.1 GCA_002849045.2 Candidatus Sediminicultor secundus | reverse complement strand
CTGCCAAAGCGGCTTCAATTCCTGCTTCAGCATCTTCTACTACCGCACAATCTTCTGGCTTTACTCCTAATTCTTTCGCTGCAAATAAAAAAAATGCAAATTTTTTTCTATTAATTAACTGTAATTATATTAATAATCGTTTTAGCTGAAATTATTATTGAGGAGATTAATGGAGAAGGAGTAGTTAATTTAAACTGTAATAATGATCTATCTTTTTAATAATGTTGCTTGGAAAAAGGAGAGATTTCCTTTAATTTGTGGTTGTTGCTAGTACTTTCTGTAAGTTCTTTAACTCTTTCTAAACTATACTTATAAAACTTTTTATAACGGGGTTTTAATTCCAAACTTAATACTCCCTGATAATTCTTTAAAATACGGAATATCTTATCATAGGGAATCGCCCCCCAACCTACAGGCATATGTAAATCGCCAATACCAAACTGAATCAGATTAATGTCCTGTTCTTCATATGACAGTTTAGGTTTGCCAAAACAATCGTGAATATGCACATGTTTTATATACGGTAAGGCTAATTTTATAGAATCTAAAAATTTAAAGCGGTAATATTTAGAAGACAGATAGGCATGTCCAAAATCAAGAGTTATTCCCACATTTTCTCGATCAATCTTCTTAACTTGTTCAACTAAATCTTCAATCTTCGTGCCATAATTATATTTACTAATTTCTCGTAAGAAAGTGGGCTTTGGTGTTTTTGGAGCAAGAACTGAGGGAGGAAGCATTTCATCATTATTAAATCGTTTTGATAATTCCCAGATAGATTCTTCTTCTACATCCGGAGAGATATTTTCAATAGTAATGGTTACTCCTAAATCTTTAGCAAAGGAAGCTAATTCTTGCAAGGTTTCTATTTCTATCTTCTTTAGTCTTTCAATCTTTCCTGGAGAAGGCAATTTTAAAAAACTATTTTTCCTGATACCTTCACCTTTAATCTCTTCCTGTAAAGGAATTTTTCCACTATGGTATCGGTCCGGAGGAAAGGGCAGGAAAGGCTCGATATCGTTTTGAAAAAATTGGAGATATTACACTAACTAAATTATTAGAAATTATAAATTCTTAAATAAATAAACAAGTTAAACTTACTAATATTTCTCTTCCCCTTTTTCTTCATCTTTTAACTCAGTTTTTCTCCAGAAAGATCTACAGGCCCAGATTGATTTTTCAAATAATAACTAATTTAATTAAATTGTATAATTACAACTTAAAAAGTAAACAAAATGGTAATGTAGGGGCACGATGCATCGTGCCCACAAGAGATATTAGGCAATAAAATGGTGAGGACACAATTCATTGTGCCCCTACAACATAATTACAACCAAAAAGTCATAATTTATTATAAAATTCTTTCTAAAAATATTTTTCAAATAGATTCTTTAGGAGTATAATTAATTTATATAAAAAAGGAGTAAGAGGCGAAAATGAAAAGATATGATAATTTTGTAATGGGGCATATCTCTATTGATAAAAATATATATCAGGGAGAAGTTGTAAAAGAAATTGGAGGGGCAGTGTTCTATTCATCCTGTGCTTCCCATGCTATCGGTCATAAAACTGGTATCTTGACCAAATTATCCTTCCGAGATAAAAATTGTTTAGAAGAATTTACCATCCCAGAAGAAGATATTTTTGCCCTAAACTCAGAGAATACCACTTCCATAAGAAATATTTATTATAGCGAAGATAGAGAACGAAGAACCTGTACTGCTCTATCGGTTGCCGATCCATTCACCATTGACGATATCCCCAATAATATTACTCCTCAGATATATCATTTTGCCGGTCTCATTTCAGGGGAATTCGATAGTGAAATGATAAAGTTTCTGTGTAATAAAGGGAAAGTTGCTCTGGACGTTCAAGGGTTTTTAAGGACTGTGGGGGAAAACAAAGAGATGGTCTTTAAAGATTGGGAAAAAAAGAAAGAATATCTCCCTTATATTGATTATTTAAAAACTGATGCAGCTGAAGCTGAAATTATGACCGGAACAAAAAATAGAAAGAAAGCAGCGGAAATGCTCTTCGGGTGGGGAGCAAAGGAAATTATGATTACTCATAATAAAGAAGTTTTAATTTATAATGGCAAAAAACATTATACTTGCCCCCTAAAACCGAGGAACCTTTCAGGTAGAACCGGTCGGGGCGATACCTGTTTCAGCGCTTATATCACCGAAAGGTTAAGTAAGGGAATAAAGGAAGCTCTTCTCCTTGCTACTGCTTTAGTTTCATTGAAGATGGAAAACCCCGGTCCTTTTAAAGGAACAAGAAACGAAGTTAAGAATTATATAAAAAAGTTTTATTAATTATAGTAATTTAATGAAATAAAAAGAAGGTAAAAAATGAAGCATGATGAATTTAAATTTAAAACCTTTGATGAATTACAGCTCTTCGGTCAAAGCTGGCAACCGGAAGACCGGCCTCGAGCAGTGATTTGTTTGGTACATGGTATGGGGGAACACAGTGGACGTTATGGTCATGTGGCTGATAGATTAACACAAGCTGGCTATTCTGTGTTTGCTTTTGATTTACGAGGACATGGTAAATCTCCTGGTCCACGTGGCCATACCCCTTCTTATGAAGCATTATTAAATGATATTAATTTCTTTCTTAATGAAGTAGATAAAAATTTTCCTGAACTGCTCCTTTTCCTTTATGGTTATAGTTTAGGTGGAAACTTAGTCCTTAATTATGTTATCCGTCGTCAACCGAAGCTTAAGGGAGTAATTGTTACTGGCCCCTGGCTCCGCTTAGCTTTTGAACCCCCTCGTCTTAAAATTATTTTAGCCCAAATTACTAATTGCATCTGGCCTTCTTTTTCACAGAAAAGCGGTTTAGATACCAAAGCCATTTCCCGAGACCCAGAAGTAGTTCGTGCTTATGAAAATGACCCCTTAGGTCATGATCATGTCTCAGCCCGGATGTTTAACGGCGTCTATCAAGCAGGACAATGGGCATTGGAACATGCTTCGGAATTCTCCCTTCCCCTTCTCCTAATGCACGGAGGAGATGATAAATTAACCTCTGTTGAAGCAAGCCGTGAGTTTGCTGGCAAGATAACTAAAAATTGTACTTTAAAAATTTGGGATGGTCTTTATCATGAAATTCATAATGAACCGGAAAAAGAAGAAGTCTTCAAATTTTTAATAGACTGGCTTGACAAAAAAGTTTAGACTTAAATTTATTGTATAGGAATTTCCTTTTTTCGTAAACTCTAATTAGTGAATAGTATATAGCGAAAAACGAAAAGCGTAAAACGTAAAGCCATAGCTTAAAATTTAAAATTTAAAAATATTATTTTATATATTGAGTTTCATCTTTCTTATCTCGCATATTATACAACAAAAACGAAAAGATAAAGAAGTAGAAACTAAAACTTAAAATTTAGTATTGAGAGAAAAAGTTTTGCGTTTTGAATTATGGTTTTTCGCTTTTAGTTTTAAATTTTTAGCTGTATACCGAAAACTATCAACTGAAAACCTGTATTTAATACTAACGACTAATATGTCTTGTATTTTGTATTTTCCTTACACTTATTACTCGCACCTATACGCTAAACGCTGTACGCTCTACGCTAGATTTATTTACTAACGACTAATTTAATTATCAATTATTGTAGATGAAAATGGAGATGTATAAATGAATTCTATATTAGCAGTAGGATTATTATTAGTAATTGGATTCTTTGGTGGCCTTATAGCCAGAAAGTTTAAACTGCCTACTATTAGCGGATATATTATTATAGGGATGGGTTTAAGTGTGTTTAATGTCATTCCTAAAGAATTAACCAACGGAGACTTGAGTGTAATTGTGGAAATTAGTTTAGGGATTATTGGTTATTTAGTGGGAGGCTCTCTTAATTTGGGAATATTAAAAAGGTTTGGGAAGCAGATTGTTGTAATTACTTGCTCTCAATTAATGGGGGCCTGGATATTAGTCACGGTATTAATGGCTTTTCTGACTCCTTTTATTATTAAGCTTGCCATTCCGAATCCCAATTTTTATCAAACTTACCTGCCTCCGGCTATAGTGATCGGTGCTATTTCCTGTGCTACTGCACCGGCAGCTACCATTGCAATAATTCGAGAGTATAAAGCAAGCGGTCCTTTAACCAGTACTCTACTTGCGGTTATTACCATAGATGATGCTCTTTGCATAATTGCTTATGCCCTGGGGTTGAGTGTTGCAGAAGTATTAACCATCGGCAGTCTTAGTAATATCTCCTGGCTTAAAGTAATAATGGTACCGGCATTAGATATAGGGGGAGCTATATTATTGGGGACAGTCTTAGGGTTTGCAATGACCTATTTAATCCGTTTTGCTGATACAAAAAAGAGGTCATCAGTTATTGTTCTAGGAATAATCTTATTATGCGTAGGCATGGCAAAAATTTTAAATATTTCCAGTATTTTAGCAAATATGATTATGGGTTTTGTGGTAACTAACAGGATAAGACCTAATGAAAATGCCTTTGAAGTAATTGACGAAATTGACGAGATAGTCTTTGCCATGTTCTTTACTTTAGCAGGTGCACATTTTGATTTAGGGGTTATGAAAGAAGCAGGAATACTTAGTTTATTAATTGTTGCCGGTAGATGTAGCGGTAAATATATTGGAGCAAGAATAGGAGCAACTGTCTCTCATGCTCCTACAGTGATTAAAAAATATTTAGGATTTGGTTTGTTCCCCAAAGCAGGAGTAACTGTGGGGCTGGCTCTTTTAGCCAAGCAACATCCTGTTTTCTCAGGTACAAGCATAGGAAATATAATGATAAGTGCTATATTGGCCTCAGTTATTTTAAACGAATTAATCGCCCCACCGTTAACAAAGTATGCCCTTATTAAATCAGGAGAAGCTACTGAAGTAAAATAATTATATTATAGTCTCCCAACTCTCTCCCCTCTAGCTGTAGAATAATGTTCGAATCAAGATCATGAATTTGTCAGATAATTTTTCTTTTCTTCTTTATCTATCTCACATCCAAACGGTTATCTTTAAAATTTGTTTTTGAAAACCGCTATTATTTTGGTTAACTTAAAAATTTCTTAAAATATTTTTCAGAAAAAGAAGGATTTTTTTCCGTTATGTGGTATTGTAAAAATAAATTAGCCGTTAGTGAATAGTGAATAGTCGTTAGTATTTAGTTAGCTGGTTAGTTAGTTATTTAGTTAATTGGTTTAAGATTAAATCCTTAACCAACTAACCGATTAACCAATTAAGGAGAAATATATGAAAGAAAATATCTTAGTAATTAATCCGGGTTCAACTTCTACCAAAATAGCAATATTCAACCAGGAAGGAAAAGAAATTTTTAAGGAAACTATCTCTCATTCTATAGAAGAACTTTCCCAATTTAAATCTCTATTAGAACAAGGTCCGGTCAGAAAAAAGATCATTTTGGATACGTTGAAAAAGAAAAATATAGATACCGATTCATTAAAAGCAATTATAGGACGGGGCGGTGTATTAAAACCTTTGAAAGCCGGAACCTATGAGGTAAACGATAAGCTTATTTTTGACTTAAAAAATTCTCCCATAGAACATGCTTCTAATTTAGGAGGGATTATTGCCTCTGAAATAGCAAAAATAGTTGATGTCCCTGCTTATATTGCTGATCCCGTATCGGTTGATGAATTTACCGATATCGCCCGAATATCCGGGCTAAAAGGGATAGAAAGAAAATCTTTACTTCATACTTTAAATATCCGAGCTAATGCTTTCCATTACGCTAAAGAACAGGGGAAAAAGCTTGAGGAATTAAATATTATTGTAGCCCATTTGGGTGGAGGGATATCTATTGCCCCCATTGAGAAAGGAAGAATTGTAGATGCGAATAATGCTAATGACGGAGGACCTTTTTCACCCGAGCGAACCGGCTCTCTCCCTAATAAGGCTCTGAGCCATCTATGTTATTCTGGTAAACATTCAGAAAAAGAATTATACAAGCTTATTACTCATCAGGGTGGACTTGTCTCTTATTTGGGTACCAATGACTTAAGAGAAGTTATTAAAATGATAGAAAGAGGAGATAATTATGCCCAATTAATCTTTGAAGGGATGTGTTACCAGATTGCCAAAGAAATCGGTGCAATGGCTACAGTATTAAAAGGAAAAGTTGAAGCAATTATTCTTACCGGTGGAATATCTCATAATGAAATTTTAGTAAACAGGATAAAAGATCGAGCAGGCTGGATAGCTCCTATTGTAGTTTATCCGGGGGAAGAAGAGATGAAGGCTTTAGCCGAAGCAGTCATAAGAGTGATAAATGGAGCAGAAGAAGTAAAAACATATTCCTAAAATCAAATTTATTCAGCATAATCTGTGTACTTGTTTTATATCGGTGTAATCTGTGTATGTAATCTGTGTATAGGAGGTTCGAAGATGATAAAAAGTTTTAAAGAATTATTTGCCAATTTAAAAACTAAAGGCAGAGAAAGAATCATCGTTGCCGGCGGAGAAGATATTGAAACCTTAAAAGCCTTAAAAGATTGTTATAATTACGGATTTGGAGAAGGAATTTTAGTGGGAGATAAAACAGAAATTGAAAAGTCTATTTCTTTATTGGGCGAAAGTAATTTTGTAAAAGAGATTATTGAAGCAAAGGAAGATTTAGAAAAAGCACGCTTGGCGGTAGAAAAAGTAAAAGAAGGAGGGACGCTTCTTAAAGGGAAGATAAAAACAGCCACCCTTTTAAAGGTAGTATTAAATAAAGAGTGGGGTTTAAGGACAGATAAAATTGTTAGCGATGTTTTTATCTTTGAAGATAAAAGAGGAGAAAATTCTAAATTAGTATTAATGAGCGATGGCGGAGTAAATCTCAAACCGGATGTGAAGACTTTAGTGGCTATTATAAATAATGCTGTGGAAGTTGCCTGCAAGCTGGGGATAAAGACTCCCAAAGTTGCCTTGCTTGCTGCTGTGGAAACCATAAATCCTGATATGGAAGAGACCATCAAGGCAGGGATGATTTCCAAAATGAATGAAAGAAAACAGATTGGCGGCTGTATTATCGATGGGCCGCTGGCTTTAGATAATGCCATTTCAGAATTTGCTGCCCGGAAAAAAGGCATTACTTCACCGGTGGCAGGAAAAGCTGATATTCTAATTGTTCCCGATATTGCTGCCGGAAATATCTTTGGCAAAGCGCTTACCTATTACGCCAATTATCAGATAGGACATACATTGGTGGGTACCAAAGCTCCGGTAGTAATACCCTCCAGAGCAGATAAGAGTGATGTGAAATTAAATTGCATCGCCCTCTCTATTTTATGTAGTAAATAAGGAGGAATATTTATGAAATCTTATAAAAAAGAATTATGGTTTAATGCCTTGGAAAGGGTAGCCTTTATTAACATTACTAATCAAGTGGAAGAAGCCTTACACGAAAGCGGAATAAAAGAAGGTTTATGTCTGGTAAATGCTATGCACATTACTGCTTCTGTTTTTATTAATGATGATGAGGGAGGGCTCCATGAAGATTATAAAAGATGGTTGGAAGAACTTGCTCCTCATGAACCAACCTCTCAGTATCTTCATAATAGAACTGGTGAGGACAATGGTGATGCCCATCTAAAGCGACAGGTAATGGGTCGGGAAGTAGTGGTGGCAGTTACTGCTGGCAGATTAGATTTCGGACCCTGGGAACAGATATTTTATGGAGAATTTGACGGCCGAAGGCGCAAAAGAGTACTGGTAAAGATTATCGGAGAATAAGATTCAAGCTAACAGAAATACGATGTACCACATTCCTAAAATTTTGTAGAAACACGGCGTGCCATGTTTTCTTTTTCTATGCTGCTACTAATATCCTTAAAAATAAAAAATTATAGAAATAAAATACGGCAAAAATTCGTTCTCTGTCGTATTTTTTTCTCTATAAAAAAAGGATTTTTGAATAATTTGTAGTATAGTAGTATAGAGAATATAAAAGATAAATTATACACATTAATAAAAATTTAAAAAATTAAGAAAGTGTGGCTTATAATGAAATATGATTTTTTATTTAAAAGAGGGCGTATTGTTGACCCTGCTAATAATAGAGATTTTATCGGTGATGTTGCGGTAAAAGGGGATAAAATCGCTAAGGTGGAAGGAGAAATTGACGACTCTTTAGCTGAGCAAGTAGTTGATATTAGCGGGCAAGTCATCATACCTGGAATTATAGACACTCACTGTCATATTGCCAGACCGGAGGCCAAAGGAGCAGGTTACCGAATGTTAATAAATGCCGGTGTGACTACTGCTTTCGATTTTGAAGGGCCGATAGAAGTAATTAAACGAGAGATAACTAAATATGGATGTGGGCTAAATGTAGCAGTTTTAGAAGCAATCTATCCCGAGAATGGCATTAAAAGCAAAAATCCTCCAGTTGAAGAATTAAAAAAAGTTATCAATAAAAATTTAGATAGTGGAGCGATTGGAATAAAAATATTAGGAGGCCATTATCCACTCACTCCTGAAGTTACTTATAATATTTTTCAAATAACCCACCAGGAAAGAGGGTATATGGGGTTTCACGTAGGAACAACTCAAACTGGAAGTAACATTCAGGGGTTAGAAGAGGCAGTTAAATTAGCTGAAGGCAAACCTTTGCATATTGCTCATGTTAATGCTTATTGTCGCGGTTATATTGAAGACCCTTAATCATTATTATCCGCACCTCTACCTCACATTTTTTTAAATGCAAGTTAATATTGATTTTTGAGTATAGTATTTATTTTTAAATAATTAACTTATCACCTCCTTATTTAATTTACTAATTATCCAATTTACCTATTAATTAAAGTAAAATACTAATATTATTTATTTAAATTATTTTTTTCCATTTAAAAAAATTTAAGGAAATTTCTTTCTCCCCCATTATTCCTTCTGGTTTTTTAATCAACACTACAATTAACAAAACTCCTAAAAGAATAGTTGTAAGCCCTAGTGCTTGGGGTACTTGAAAACCGAAAAAATTAAACCCCTCTTCTATCGGAGCTAAAGTTTCTGTAAATAATGTTACAATAGCTGCACCTATTATTGATCCGCTTACACTTCCCATTCCTCCAATAACTATCATTGCTACTACACTAAAAACCAAAGTTAGATCAAATGCTCTGGGATACAGGTTTAATATAAGATGAATCCATAAAATTGCACCTATGGCAGTAAAGAAAGCACTAAACCCAAAAGCATATATTTTATATTTTAATAGATTTATTCCCATATGTTCTGCCAAACATTGATCCTTCCCTATAGATATAAAAGCTCTTCCTATGTAACTCTTTTTTAACATTAATGTAATATATATTAAGAAAATTGCTATTCCCCACACCCACCAAATATTAGTATAAAAAGGAAATTGTCTTAAGCCCATAGCTCCGTTTGTTACATTGGGTAAGTTTTCGGCAATAGTTGTCGCAATTATATTGAATCCAAGTGTTCCCGCACAAAAATACATACCCCGTAAACGTAAGGCCGGTAAAACTAGAACAACGCCTGCCATAACACCAAATATACCTCCTATCAATAAAGCTGGCAGTAAAGGAAGTTGAATATTTAAAATAAAAGCTGGTAGGTGTAAATTTAAAATTCCTTCTTTGAAAGAAGGTGGGAGAGTAAGAAACGCAGCTGCATATGCTCCTACCAACATAATTCCCCCATGACCTATAGAAAAAAACCCTATCCAACCATTTATAACATTTAATGAAATTGCTAATATAACATTTATTCCAAATAGTAAAAATAACGTTAACCAAAAACCAGATAATAATTTTTCTAATAAATAAAATGTTACAAAAAACAAACCGACTCCTAAAATATATTTTACTATAATATTTTTTTCAAATTTCATTTTCTACTCCTATTACTATTTTATATTTGCTCTAAAAAGGCCACTTGGTTTAAAGATAAGTATTATAAAAAATACAATCCATACAAAAAGAGGTTTTAGGCCAACAAGTTCCTGAGGTAAATATGCAATAAAGAGGGCTGAGCCAATTGCAAGAATATAGCCCGAAACCATAGCTCCAAAAACATTCCCTACCCCTCCTACAACTGAAGCAATAAAAGCATCAACAACCATGATGGCTCCCATACTAGCCCTAACTGAACCATACAATATTCCCCATAGTATCCCCGCTATACCTCCAAGAAATGAGGCAATTATAAATGTAATTATAATAATTCTTTCGGTATTGATTCCTAAAGTTTCAGCTATTTGGCTATCATAAGATATGCTCCTCATGGCAATACCCAGTTTAGTATTCTTTACAATATACACAAGTACGATGCATAATATTATAGTTATTAAAAAAATTAGCATACTTTTTTTAAAAATTATTAAATCGCTTAATAAATACACCCCTCTTAAAAAATTAGGTGCCTTGAAACTTTTCAAGCTATCATCAAAGAGCATTACAAATAAATTTCTAATTATTATCGAGGCACCTAGCGATGTAATAAAAAGAGTAATCATTCCGGCTCCTCTGACTGGTTTAAAAGCTATCTTTTCTATTGCTAATCCAATAACTATTGCACTAATTAAACCAACTAAAAGAGCCACCCAATAAGGCAAATTAAAAATAGTTAAAGCAAAATAAGCAGCAAAGGCAGCCGCCATAAAAACTTCACCGTAAGCAAAATTAACTAATCCTATAATTCCAAAAGTCATAGTATACCCTGCTGCTAATAAAGCAAGTATACTTCCCCACCCTAATGCATTTATTATCTGTTGCATAAAATAATTCATGACCTACTCCTTATTATATTCTTAATTTGATTTTAATTAATATACACTGGATTTATACGATGCCTAAATATATCTCTTTAATTTTTTTATTCTTAATTAGATCTTTAGTATCCCCTTCTAAAACAATAGTACCTTTTCTAATTAAATATCCATAATCTGCTAACTCTAAAGCTAATTTTGCATTTTGTTCTACTAGTAAAATACATACTCCTTCATTATTAATTTCCTTTAATATCTTCCCTATTAACTCTACTAATTTAGGAGCAAGGCCCAAAGAAGGTTCGTCTAATAATAATAAATTCGGTTTACTCATTAAAGATCGCCCTATAACTAACATTTCTTGTTCTCCTCCACTAAGCGATTCTGCTAATTGATTACTCCTTTCCTTAAGAATAGGAAATATTGAATATACTCGATTTAAATTATTCTCGAGTTCCTGTTTGCTTTTTAAAAGATATGCACCTGCTCGTAAATTTTCTTTAGTAGTTAAATTAGCAAATATACCTCGTCCTTCAGGAACATATGATATACCCAACCTCGCTATTTTATAAGTAGAGAGATTGGATATATTTATACCATTATATTTAATTTCTCCACTCCTTAAACAAGTTTGAGAAAGAATAGTTTTTAAAATAGTCGACTTCCCTACTGCATTCGAACCTAATAAAGTCACTATTCTCCCTTGATTAATTTTAATAGATATTTTATTTATTATTTCCTTTTTTCCATATCCTGCTACGACATTATTTAATTCAAGTATTGGAACATTACTCATGAAATACCTCCTAAATAAGCTTCTATTACTTTTTTATTATTTTGAATTTCTTTTGGTACTCCTCTTCCTATAATATTCCCTTCATTCATAGCAATAATATCATTACAAACTGTCATTACAACCGTCATATCATGTTCGATAATAATTATAGTTAAATTAAATTTTTCTTTTATTTTACAAATTAGTTCGGTTAGTTCTCTCGTCTCATTTGGGTTTAAACCACTTGCAGGCTCATCAAGTAAAAGCAATTCGGGTTTTAATGCTAAAGCTCGAGCAATACTAACTTTCCTTTGTAAAACAAAGGGAATGTCTTCTGCAATTTGATTTGCTAAATTAGCTATGCCTAAAAAATCCATAATTTCTTTAGATTTCTCTGTTATTTTTTTTTCTTCACTTGTATAATTAGATGTTTGAAATATTACATCAAAAAAATTGTATTTCATGTGTCGAAAAAAAGCTACTTTTATTTCATCAATTACCTTAACATGTTTTTGCATTCTTATTTCTTGAAAAGTTCTTCCCATGCCTCTATTTACCCTTACATCTGGTGATTCATTAGTAATATCGACACCTTTAAGTAATATTTTTCCATTGTTAGGTTTATAAAAACCTGTTATTAAATTAAAAACTGTAGTTTTTCCAGCTCCGTTTGGACCAATTAAACCTTTTATTTCACCTTTGTTTAAATAAAGAGAAAAATTAGAAACTGCTGTTAATCCTCCAAATTTCTTTTTAAATCCTTTTATTTCCAATAAGATATTACTTTTATTCATATGATTATAGCCTTTCACCTAAACGAAACCTTCAATTTAAATAAGATCTCAAATAATAAGGAACAATGGGAATAAAAACTTTTTATACTTTTTATTCCCATTGTTCTAATCTAATTTACATGAAGGGAAATGTTTCTATCCCTTCTGGAGTATATGACTCATATGTTTGAAAATCGTAGAAATTTTGTGCTCCATCCTTTATAACTTTCCAAACCAGTCCTCTTTTAGGCCAACCTTCAGATACAAAGTTTATGGGTTGTGTTGTCCAAGTAGTTTCTACCTTTAAAAGCCCATCTTTTATTACAATTCTTTTATCTGCAAGGCTTGCATTGTCCCACCACTCTTTTCCTTCTTGTTCAATTACTAAAGAAATAGTTTCAGCTAATATCATAAAAGCATCATACCCCATTGTTCCGAATGCACCGGGTTCCTCACCTTCTTTCTTTATATATTCTTCAACAAATTCTTTTGCAAAACCCGTAAGTCCGGGTTGACTTGCAGAGAAATGAGTTGAGAATATCATCCCTTCAACAGCATCTCCTCCGACTTCGATAAGGGCTGACGTATCTACACCGTCTGTGCCAACTAAGGGAAGATTAATAGCTAATTCTCTCGCTTGTTTTGCAATTTTAGGAGCATCCTGTGGCCAAGTAGGTAGAATAATCGCCTGAATTCCTAATTTATTTATGTTAACTTTAAGTCTGGTTAATTGAGCTGTATAATCACTATCTCCAGTATTATAGCTAAGTACAAGTGGAACAGGATTTTCTTTCCCCGTAAATTCTTTAAGGAAATGAATTATATATTCAGTAAGTTTCGTTCCATAAGCACTAGCTACATCCTTGAAAATTGTAACTGTATCATAACCAAACTTCTCATAGATATACTTTGCTACTGCTCTTCCTTGGTCGTTATCTGGTATGGGACTCATAAACATATAATCTCCCACTAAAGGAATTGTTGCAGTAGTACCACCGATATCTAAAAAAGGAGTTTTAGCATCCTGAAAAACTTCTCCAGCGGCTGTAGCGTAAGAAATATCATTCCCACCTATAGCACCTACTACCTTAAAAGCCTCTAGTAAGCGATGAGCTTTGGTTGCAAAGACAGCTGGCTTACTTTGTCCATCGACAACAATAGCTATAACTGGATAACCTTTTATTCCGCCTTTTGCATTTAATAAATCCACCGCCACATCTATAGTACGCTTGTTTTCTATACCCATTTCGGCAGCCTCACCAGTTATGCTAACAATTACCCCAATTTTAATTGGCTCTTTCTCTGCACCTATAGCAGAGCTAATTAAAATAAAAAACATCACAGTAATTATTATACTCCAGATACCATATAATCTTAACTTATTCATTTTTTAAACCTCCTAATTATAAGATATAATTTAAATACCTTCCTATTATCATACATATTACTAGATACGCACGCCCTTAGGGACATGGTACTCTTTCGGGATTCAAGTAGAGCTTATCCTGCTTCGCATGAAATTGTTTTCATCCCCACCTTCACAAGTGGAGAGATCCCGCTAAACTAAATTTTTCATTAATATTACATATTCTATCACCTCCTCACTTTTTTGGAATTTCGATCTATTTTTTCTTGAAGTATAGTAAAAATAATTATAGAAATTTTATCTTAGTACTTTTTATCATAACAAAATTTATCCAATCTTCCCCTTTTATCCACATATTTTGGAAACTGAACATAAACACTTACATCATAATCAGCCTCTGCATCTTGGGCAATACGAACATTACCTACAATACTAACCAAAAGAGTAGCTTCTTCCAAAGAAATCTCTAATCTATCTGAAACAAAATCGGCTATTCTTTTTGCTCCAACTCTAACTGCTTCCTTAAGCGAAGGAGCATTAGAAACAATATACCAATAATCTTTACTTTCAATAATGGGTGCTGGGATAAATTTATCTTTAATGACTTCAACAATTTCTATTGTTACTTCGGCACCACATTCAAGCCCAATATGAATTTCTCCTTCACCCATATTTGCATGAACATCTCCCATTTGTAAAAGTGCACCTTTTACAAAAATTGGAAAATATATTTTTGCACCAGCTCCAGCTTCCGGGCAATCCATGTTTCCTCCATGGATTCCTATTAGTCCTGTGGGTATTCTACCAAAAGGTGTTGTCCCTATTGTCCCAATATGGGGTTTATTTTTTATTACAATATCCTCACTAAAAAATGCCTGATTATTTTCCATTTTTACTATCTTCGTAATTGGTGATTTTACGTAATGTCTTAATTTACCTTCACCAGGAATTAAAGTTAAAACTCCGTGATCCTCCACTTTGATGTCTACTATTTTTATTACTAATATATCTCCCGCCTCTGCTCCTTTTATAAATAATGGACCCGTATTGGGATTTATATGTGACATATCAATAAAATTTGCTAAATCTTCATCTTTTTTTAATTGATCGCGGAAACAGTCAAATGTTTCAAAAATGACCTTATCTCCGATAGATGCACTTGAAACTGGTTTATTTTCTTTGTCATAATAGTATGTATGGTTTTTTTTGCTAATTCTTATCACTACTTCATCACTCCTTTTTTTATTGATTGAGTAAGGGATAAACAATTAATTTGTCTACCGTCCCTTCACACTACTGTACGTACCGTTCGGTATACGGCGGTTCACAAAGCACTACGAATTTTATAATAACGATTGTAAGGCTCATAAGCCCAAGGTTATCCCAATAGGCATTAGGTAGAGCACTATTTAAAGAATCACCTGCAATATGCCAGTAAGCTTTTCGGGTATTGGCTAAACTAAAAGCTACCCAATCTGGAAGCCCTAATTTAATAAGGTTACAATTTAGTACGTATCTTCTTCCACTGTTTCCATAGACACATACGCAATATCCCCGACTCCAAAAATGGTTTCCTCAATAGGGCTTCTTCTTGAGAGTAGGAAAGCTTTTGAAGAGTTTTATCGCTGCTTACCTTTTAGCATTCCCATCACTTCGGATATCAATAATCTTAAGAGGTATAGAAAGCATCATATGTATATGGTCTTCTTTTGCATTTATTTCCAGTATTCCTATACTTCTCCATTCACATAGCATCCTTAGATTTGACTCTACAAATTCAGCCACTACACCTTTTAGTATCCTGTATCTGTACTTTGGACACCAGACTAAATGCTATTTATGTTAATAGATTGTATGATATGATTTTTTTTATTTAGTCATAGCCCATTATAACACATACATCTTTTTATGGTAAAACGATTTTACCATTACCATCTTCAAAGAAGGTGGTTTTTTTAAGTTTCAGTAAAAGAATCGGATACTTTTTACTTTTATATTTTATTGTAATTATACCTACTATTTTATTATCAAACAGCCTTATCCATAATCAAAATTTGCCTCTATATACCGTTCGCTCATGATAATTAGTAACGATTTGCACATATCCGATTAATTCTCTATCAAGAGATAAATCACCTGTATCAACAAGTAAGGGAGATCCTTTTAAAGAAACAATTTTATTATAAGTAGCAATGATAATAATATTCTCTCTCTTGACCTTCCGAATTACTTGCGGACTTAATTGTTGATTTCCTCTTCCAAAGATATAACCCTGTCCACCTATTGGGGTAATGATTAGCTTTGCTTTTTCCTTATTAACGAGTTTCAATAATTCTCTTTCGCTCAAATCTAATCCTATTACTTCTTTTTTATAAACAGCATCTACACCTAATAAAGTACAGCTTAAACTTAACCTCTGCATTATAGCTCTAGTAGTTGTCCCGGGACCTATTATATAAAGAAAATCATTATCCATACTTTCAATAATATCTTCGGCAATAGCTTTCTGAATAATTTCCTCACTAGGTGAACTCCCTAATTTTCCACCTTGAATATACCTCCTTTCATAAGGAATCTTAAGATACCCAAATAGCCTGGCTTTCACAATACCATTTCGAAATGCCTGCTCATCAATATCCATAACTTCTACTTCTCTTAACTTATGTACTTTTTTTTGTAAATATAATAAAGATAGCTCTCCTGCTCTGGATGGACTAGAGGCAAAAACTGCTGAATGAATCTTAACTCCGGTAGGAATGCCAATAACGGGTAAAGTCGTTCCGATAGCAACATAAATATCTCTGGCAGTTCCATCTCCCCCCGCAAAAAGCAATAAATCTACACCACGATCCTGTAATATACGGGCTGCTTTCTGGGTATCTGCAAAAGTTGTCTCTTTGCTTTTGATTCCGTTTATAATATCAGGAACAAAACCACAACTAATTGCTTCATTTTCTCCCATATCGCCAGGACAGGTAATGAGTTTTAGGTTATCTTGTATAATAGAAAGAGATTTTAAAGCCGCAGATGCCCTTTTTGGAGAAAAAGAAATCGCACCTAAGCTCTTGGCTTTTTGAAGTATCTTCCGGCCATCAGTGCCTTTTAAACCAACTCGCCCCCCCATGCCTGCAATTGGATTAACAATTAATCCTATTTTATACATACAGTGTATCCCTGATAATTACTATTTATGTTGAAAATAACCATTATATTTTTTTTTATAAGCTCTCCACGTAATAGCCCATTTTGCAGGGTCATCTAAAACATCATGATTAATTTGATGAACGGAACTTTTATATGGAGCGTTTTTTACCTTTTTAGGCTCTTCGTATGCTTCTTTAACAATTTGTCCTAATATCGCCACAAATTCATCAATATCATTTTTTGAATATGATTCGCTCGGTTCAATGGTAAATGGCTGTGGTATTGACCATGGTTCATGACTTGTCCAATAATGAGTACCAAAATCAAATATTCTCCTTTGAATATCTTCAGTATTAATGCCTGTTTCTTTGGTAAGTTTTTCCCAACTATAGCGGACTTGCTCAATACGATGTTTATGCTCTGGAAATGCCATACCAGCACCGCGAAGTCCTAGAATCTTCTTCATTGTGTAGTTATTATTTAATATAGCCACATTTGAAACTTCTCTAAGACCTTCCGCTCCAAGACTCATTATCCAAGCATATGCTCTAAGTATTACCGGTATTACACCATAAAAATCCTTTACTTTCCCTATGCTATCAAGCCTATCATAGTCAAGAAAATACTTATTATTCTTTTTGTCATAATTAACAACAGGAACAGGTAAAAATTTTGCAAGTTTATTTGTTACACCAACTATTCCGGAAGCCGGTCCTCCACAACCATGAGGAGATGAAAATGTCTTATGAAGATTAAAAAAGGTAAGATCAAAATTTGCCTCTTTCGCCCTGGTTATGCCAAGTAATCCATTAGCATTAGCTTGATCATAACCGCAAAGCCCACCGGAATTGTGTACTATTTTAGTAAACTCAGCAATTTTAGAATTATAAATACCAGTGTCTTCAGGATTAGTTATAATCAATGCCGCAGTATGTTCAGATACTACCTTCTTAAGAGCTTCAATATCAGGGCACCCGTTGTCATCAGGACAAATAATTATTATTTTATATCCTTTTACTCTTGGTGCTGCAGCAGCTGAAGGATGGGAAAATGTAGTGGTAATTATTTCATTTCTTTTATCTTCCTCGCCACGCGACTTATGATATGCCCAAATAATGGAAGAAATAGTATAAATTCCGTGCGATCCTCCACCAGGATGCGGTGAAAAACGGTCAAGACCAGATATTTCTTTAAATAACTCTTCTGTTTTATACATAATTTCGAGAAGCCCTTGAGATGTAGATTCATCCTGATATGGATGCATCTCTGCTACCTTTTCTGAACTAGCAAATTGCTCATGTATTTTAGGACTATATTTCATCGTACAGGTTCCCTGCCCGATATCAATATTAAAATCCATGCCTAAAGTCTCTTGCGAGAGACGTAAAAAATGCCTTAATACTTGTGGTTGAGAAAGAGCAGGTAATTGGGGTGCATTTTTTCTGCGCATAGACTTTGGAATAGAAGAAATACCGTCACCTACGGTTTCAGTTATCTTTTTATCTACTTCAGGAACAAGAATTGCCCTCTCCCCATTTCTATTTAATTCATGAATAATAGGCTCGTCCCAACAAACTGCATGATAATTTCTCAATTTAGTTTTCATATTCATTCCCATAATTTAAAATACCTCCTTCAGAGCAAAAACAAGTTTATCAATATCCTCTTTAGTATGTATCTCTGTGACACAATACAAGGCACTCTGACCGAATTGAGGAAAATCTTTAGATAAATCTTTACCTCCAAAAATTCCTTTTTTAAGTAAAGCTTTATTAACTTCTTTTATATTCTTACCACTGTTATTAAAATCTACCACAAACTCACTATAATTAGCAGCTTGGAATACAGGTACCTTTACTCCCTTTATTTTTCCAATTTCCTTTTGAGCATAAAGAGACCTCTGTATAATTCCTTTGCCCAATTCCTGCATACCTTCTGGCCCCATTACGGCTAAGTAAACACTTGCTGCAATGCCCCACAAGGCTGCTGCAGTCCCGACAAATTCCTTCGAACTCTCTCTATTTGCAAAAGAGGTTCTTTCCCACATAACATCTCCAAAACCCCACTCACCATTTTCTGTTGGCGCTATCCCAAATAGCCTTGAAGGATATTCACTTACAAACTCTTTTTCATCTCTTGTAGCGATGAATCCCGCAACTCCTCCACCGTAATTCATATGAATTCCCAATGGTTGAAGGTCTCCGCATACAATATCAGCTCCATAATTGATAGGAGGGGTTAACACGCCTAAGGAGCTCGGGTCCACACCAACAAGAAAAAGGGCCCCTGCTTTATGAATAATCTCAGAGAGTTTAGCACCGTTTGATTCTATTGAACCTAAATAAGATGGATTTTCAATATAAACTCCTGCAGTTTTATTTGATATTTTTTTCTCAAGATCATTAATATCTGCCAATCCAGTTTTAGAGTCAAAATCAAGCATTACTACATTTACATTTGGATTACAATAGTTTTTAATAACAAGTAATCTATTGGGGTTTATTATTTTAGATACGAACACTTCATTACGACCGGTGATTCTGCAAGACATACGTAATGATGTTGAAGCAGCCTGTGACCAATCGTATGTTGGAATGCTTACAACATCCATTTCCAGCATATCTCCCATCATGCTCGCATACTCAAAACCTGCTTGGAATCTTCCGTGGTCTTCATATGGTTCACCTGCATAAGCAGTTAAAAATTCAGATCTATGTATAACTTCATCAACTACTGCCGGCACATAATGTTGCCAGCAACCTGCCCCTAAAAAATTAATATTTTCTTTGCATGTTGAATTTTTTGATAGAATACTCTCTATATACCTCTTCAGTTCATACTCCGAAAGAAAAGGTTTCGGTAGATTCATTTTTTTATGAAGTAATAATTTTTCAGGAATATCACTAAAAAGCTCATTTATACTGTTAACTCCTATTTCTTGTAGCATCTCTTTCTGTACTTGTGGTTCTGAATTTGGAATATAAGGATAAACTATTTTCTTTGAGTTCATGCTAATCCACCACCATCTACCACGAGATTACTACCTGTTACCCACATAGACATATCGCTTGCATAGAAAAAAACAGCCTTAGCTACGTCTATAGGTGTGCCAATACGGTTTAGAGGTCTATCCGCGCATTTAGCAAGAAATTTTTTTTCATCAAGACCAAGTTGAGCACACTCGCTCCTTAATAACGGAGTATCAATGTCTCCCGGGCAGACACAGTTAACCCTAATGTTTTGCGCTCCATGATCTATTGCCATAGCCCTCGTGAGATTCCAAACACCACCTTTTGCAGCACAGTAAGAAACCGCATTTTCTCCACCTTTAAGGCCCCAACCAGAGCCAATATTTATTATACTTCCTCCTCCGCATTCTGCCATTATTGGAATAATATATTTCGACATAAGGTAAATACTTTTTAGAGTAACATTAATGGCAAGATCCCAATCTTTTTCAGGAAGATCTACCGTATTCTTACGATATATAATACCCGCACAATTTACCAAAATATTAATTTTGCCAAATTTTTCTTTCGTTAT
This sequence comes from Candidatus Sediminicultor secundus, assembly GCA_002849045.2. Next base: position 5,972 of record NCRO01000052.1, on the reverse strand, counting down.
ATTAGCAACATTTTGGCAATCAACTATTTTAGTTACATCACACTTTAAAAATTCAGCCTTATTTCCTAATTTTACAATCTCCTCCTTTGCGATATTCCCCTTTTCTTCATTAATATCAAGTAGTACAACTATGGCTCCCGCTTCGGCAAGAAACTTTGCAGTTCCATTACCTATTCCGGAAGCAGCACCAGTTATCATCGCTACCTTACCCGACAAATCAAATAATTTTTCAAAATCTTGTTTCATATAAATTCCCCCCTTTGACAAAATAATGTATACATAGTATACTTTGTATACACTATTTTGTCAAACTTAAAGACAAGATTAGAAGAAATGAAATCAGAAAATGAATATGTTATACTAAAAATATAAAAAACCAAGAAAAACAACCAAATACAGACAAGTTCAAGCAATTTTCTATGAGGACCCATATCGGTTTTCAAGTATATTTTTATATGAATCATTATGGGGTGAGGAAAAATATATGATATTAGATAAAGATAACATATCTACCAAAAAGGTTAATTATGTATATCAGGAGTTACGCCATCGTATCTTCTTAAAAGAGATAAAAGCAAACCAACGACTTCCCGAAATTAGTATAGCAAAACAACTAAATGTCAGCAGGACACCTATCCGTGAAGCTTTTCGCAAACTTGCAGAAGAGGGATTAGTGATAATCAGGCCGAATGATGGAGCAAATACTATTTCCCCTTCTATAAAAGATATTAAAGACGCGTACGAAATCAGAGAACAACTTGAATATTTTGCAATAAAACAATCAGTAAAGCAAATTACCCCTCTACAACTTTGTCTTCTTGAAGAAAACATTCAAAAAGAGGAACGTATATTTCAGGAACGCAACCTTGAAGCTTATTTAGATATAAACACACATTTCCATAGAATTATTGCTGAATCGAGTAACAATAAATTATTAGCAGATTACATAGAAAATATCTTAAAACGTACTTATATCTATATGATTTTTTATGAGTCATTTTTTGATTTTGACAATAACCCAAGCCTCAATGAACATAGGGCAATTTTGGCTGCCTTAAGAAAGAGAAATGAGAAAAGGGCTGTCAAACTTATGCGTACCCATATATCTTTTTCTTTACAGCAACTAATTAGCATAAAGAAAGAGATTGAGGAAAAAAATCAATAAAAAATCAAAAAAGAAAAAGTATAATATTATTCCTTTTATTTTTATAAAATATGTTATTCCCGCCCGCGCTTTCGCGAGGGTAAACTCCAGTGGGAATCTAAAAAGAATTATTTCTTAAATATCTTTCTGAAACCACCCGTTTCCCAATCCCTCTTCCTTAAAGGCATGTAAGGCTTCTCTATATTCTTCTCTGTTTATCCTTCGAGACAGGAGCGGAAATTGCTCGGCTTGATAAGCCGGAAAATATTGAGCCATCAAACTGATATAGGTATGAGGAGAAATTTCCCTGGCAATAAATCGCATAATCTTTCTGGTATCACTTAAACCCTCAGGCAAAACTAAGTGCCGCACAATTAAACCCGAATGAGCTACCCCCATCCTATTCAATGACAGATCCCCCACCTGTCGGTGCATCTCCTTTAATGCTTTCTTCATTATTTCAAAATAACCAGGGGCAGATGAATATTTTCTGGCAATCTCATCATCAGCATATCTGGCATCAGGTAAATATATATCCACAATGCCAGCAAGTAATTTTAAAGTTCTTACTTCTTCATAACCACTGGTATTGTAGACTATGGGGATGCGCAAACCCATTTTAACGGCCAATTTAAGACTCTTTAATATTTGAGGAACAAAATGAGTTGGTGTAACCAAATTAATATTATGACATTTTCTTTTCTGCAAAGCAAGCATAATTTTAGCTAATTCTGATAATGTAAATTTATTGCCATTTCCTAACTGGCTTATGGGATAATTCTGACAATAAACACATTTTAAATTACAGTTGGTAAAAAATATTGTGCCTGAGCCAAAATTCCCCACCAAAGGAGGTTCTTCTCCAAAGTGAGCATTATAACTGGAGACTATCACCTCTTCATCTGAACGGCAAAATCCTCGCTCTCCTTCTAAGCGTTTCACCCCGCATTTACGAGGGCATACTTCACATGGCGAGAGTAATTTATAAGCCTTCTCAATCCGTCTATCAAATTCTTCTTCTTTTATATTTAAATATCTCGGATATTTTAATTTTCTAATCAATTTGTTATTCTTTCACTTAAAGATAATTTAATACCTCTTTTAAGGAATCTAACTGTAAATAATTTTCTGATAGAGGCTCTTCATCCTCAAATTTCCAACTTAAGTAAGGAATTAGGATACAATTTATACCTAATTTTAAACCAGGATTCAGATCTGAACGAACACTATTGCCCACAATCCAAGTCTCCTTCTTATTTAAATTATGTTCTTTTAAAATATTTTGATATTCCTCGACATTTTTATGTTTTAAGACGTAAATTTCTGAAAAATATTTTTTTAAACCGCTTAATCGTACTTTTTCTTCCTGTACTTGGGGGTCTCCAAGGGTAGCTAAAATCAAAAAATACTTTTTACTCAAAGTATCCAATATAAAATACACGTCTTCAATCAATTCGGGAACCTGTCTAAAAACCTGCCAACCCATGTCTTCAATCTTCTTTTTTAAAACCGGATTAATTTTTTCGCCATTTATTTTACAAAAATACTCATAAGTTTTTCCCAAACTGAGAGGATATCTTTCTTTCACAAAACCATACTCTTTTATATAGCTAATATCAACTTCATCAAGCTTACTTAAAGACTCTTCGCTGTTAAAACCTAATTCTTGCATAAGCGATGAAAATTCATCACGAGCGCGATTATATAACTTGGAAGTATTAACCAGGGTATCATCTAAATCAAAGATAATGGTCTTGATTTTTATCCTCTCCTTTTTTATAAATTCTCTATAATTATAACTATAATGATGCGCTTTAGCAAACATAAAAAAGTATCAAGTATATAGTATATAGTATCGAGTATCGAGTAAAGAAATAGAAGAAAAGAAATAAAAGAAAAAGATGAAAAGAATTAGTGCAGGAAAGAAATACAGTAATGAGTGATGAGTGGTATGTAAAAACAGTATATAGTGAATAAAGAAAATTAAAAGAAAGAAGAAAAAGAGTTGGTATCGAGTATATAAATAGAGTAATAAGTAATGGGTGATGAGTGATAGGTAGGAAACAGTATATAGTATCAGTTATAATACTGAATAGATAGAAAACTACCATAGGAAAGAAGGATAATAAAAATCTTTTATAAAGTTATAAAAAATGTGTTATAATATTTTTTGTTAAGTAAAATAAATTCACCGAGTAATTAATTGCTTTAAACTAAAAACATACTATGATTACAAACAAAAAATTAAATAAAATAGTAATGTAGGGGCACGATGCATCGTGCCCGCAGAAAAATTAGGTAATAATATGGCGAGGGCACAATTCATTGTGCCCCTACAACCCAGTTATAACCAACAAATCCAAAATTATTATAAAATTATTTACGATACACTGTGTGCACACTCTGCTTTTAAATATTTTTTAGCTTTTTGTGGAATAACCATACTATTAAATACTTAGAAAAGTATAAGAATTAATTTAAAATACCTATAGTTGGAAAGAAGGCAAAGATGGAAAAAAATAATAAAGAGATGAAAAATTTAAAGAAGAAAGATGTTAAAAAAGGGAAAAAATCTATGATTAGAGAACTATTGGAAACAGTAATCAGTGCCGGTATAATTGCTTTTATAATTATTACTTTTATCGGTCAGGTCACTGTAGTAAGAGGGGCTTCTATGGAGCCCACTCTTCACGATAATGAAAGACTTGTTGCCAATAAGATTAGTTATCGTTTCGAAACACCTGAAAGAGGTGAAATAATAATCTTTAAACCCCCTTTAGAAATAAAACGAAATTATATTAAAAGAATAATTGGAATTCCGGGAGATAAAATTGAAATTACCAAGGGAGAAATTTATCTTAATGATAAAAAATTAGAAGAGCCTTATGTAAAAAATAGATCGTATGAGGATATGCCTCCTACAATTGTACCTGATAATTCTTTTTTTGTCTTAGGAGACAATAGACCTAATAGTAGTGACAGTAGATATTGGGGTTTTGTACCTCGAAAGAATGTGGTGGGTAGGGCCTGGATAGTTTTTTGGCCCTTGAATAAAATTAGATTGCCGTGAAATTTAAGATAGTTACCTAGTTCACCGGTTAGCCGGTTTACCAGTTAAAATTAATTCACTAATTCTCCAATTGACCGATTTACCGACTAAATTGGTCAATAGTGAATAGTAATTCGTATCGTGTATTGCGTACAGAGTATCGAGTAAAAAAAAGTAAGATTCAGGTGTAGGGGCACAATGAATTGTGCCCTTCCTATTTTATTGTCTTTTATTTGCCCTGTTAGGGGAGCATCTACTAAGTAGGGTTTCCTGTGGGCGTACAGCAATACGCCCTTGCTTCTAAATTTTAACTTCTGCTTTATCTTACCTTTTCTTTCTTCTTCACTATATACTCAATACTCGATACTATATACTGATTTTATTTATAGGTTTCAATAAATTTTTCAATCGAGCGGTCGTAAGTTCTCTCTGCTTCGGAAGGGAATAGACATCCGGGAAGCTCACCCATATTCCAATGATAAGTAATACATTCACAGCATTTACCTTTTCTACTGCAGGGTTCATAAGTACAGGTACATTTCTTCTTATTTTTTTCTATATTGCACTCCATTACTTTCCTCCATATCTTAATAAATCATATTCTACAATTCCAGAAAAAGCACTAAATATTTAATATTAATTTTATTTCTTTATAGGAATCAGGCAGAGAAATTTAAATATGTTATCTCCAACATTTTTAAACTGATGCTTTTCGTTTGGAGCTACATAAACTACTGTCCCGCTTTTAAGTTTGGTCTCTTTTTCTCCATCGTTAGTTACTCCCTCACCCTCTAAAATAAATACCTCGTGTTCCCAATTATGAGTATGTAAAGGACTATACCCTCCCGGACCAACCTCAAACAACCTCATAGCAAAGTTCGGAGCCTTATCTTTATCAGAAATAAGCCACCTTACTTTAACATCTTTGGCATCTTCAAAATCTACCGGTTCAGCTTTAACTTCTTTGTAATCTACTATTTTCATTTTCTTCTCCTTCTTTTTGTATTTTAAAATTTATTCCTTCTTAAATAAATTAATCTAAAACATTTTTAACCATAGGGTAAAAATCTTCTTCTTTTTCAATTATTGAGATGTTTTGTTTGCGTGCTTCTTCTTTCTGAGCTTTAGTTGCGTAGCTCCAACCGGCCAAAATGACTTTTACTCCTAAAGCTCTGGTCTGAATTAAATGGCTTACCTGATCATCAACAAAGTAAATATCTTCAAACTTGATATTATATAATTTTATAATTTGCTTCATCTGCTCAGATTTGTCTTCTCCAAATCTCTTATCTAAAATATCTTCCGGTTTAATGGTAAAACCAAAATACTCAGGAGTAAAAGATTTAACAATTGCTTTTCTTCTATTAGAAGTAGCAATAACGATTTTAGTTCCTTCTTTAAATATTTTCTTTATCCCCTCTATTACCTTGGGATAGGGTGGCTCTAAATTAAACCAGGCTCTATAATTTATATTTTGCAGTCTTTCTCGTTCTTTATAAAATTCTTTTTCATAGGCTTTAAAATCAAACTTTACTGTCTTTCTATAATTGTCAAATTCTTCTTGATTTTTAACAAATTTATTTTCTTCTATTAATTTCTGGATCAAACCATAATCGGTTGCTCCCCGAATAAAAGGCTGTCTCTTTTACACATCTGACGCTGCCGACGAATGCTAAGTAGTTGACATATTAGTTCCCTGTCTCACTCACACACAAATACGAACCACAAAGTTTGGCAGCGAGGACGTATCGGTCCGACCTATCGGACGGCTACACCGCA
>NCRO01000523.1 GCA_002849045.2 Candidatus Sediminicultor secundus | reverse complement strand
TAAATATATCTCTATTGTAGAGAAGAAAAAAATCAGCTATCCTGTCTAATTTCTCTAAGGCTTCCTGATTATCACCAATTATCGGTTGATCAGCGATATTTCCGCTGGTCATTATTAAAGCAGTAAAATTATCTTTTAATAAAAGATGATGAAGGGGGGTGTAAGGTAACATTACTCCTAAATAATTATTATTTGGTGCCACCAAAGGAGAAATTAAATTGTTTTTCTTTTTCTTTAATAGGACAACGGGACGGGACTGATTTATTAACCATTCTTCTTCTTTCTTTTTAACTTCACAGTATTGATTAATCTTTTCTAAATCGGGAGACATCAGTGCAAAGGGTTTCGTTTCTCTATTTTTTAACCGTCGTAATCTTGCAACTGCTTTATTATTGGTTGCATCACAAGCCAGGTGAAAACCTCCCAACCCCTTAATTGCGCCAATTTTCCCTTTTTTAAAGAGTTTAACAGCCTCTTCTATAGAGTCAATATCCTCTAATCTTTTTTTATTTTGGTAAAGAGATACCTGCGGACCACAATCAACACAGGCATTTGGTTGAGCATGATATCTTCTATCCTCTATGTTTTCATACTCGCTTTGACACTTTGGGCACATTCTAAAAATACTCATAGTAGTCTTCTCGCGATCATAGGGGATGTCATTTATAATGGTAAAACGAGGACCACAATTAGTACAATTTATAAAAGGATAGCGGAAACGCCGATTATGAGAGTTGAATAATTCTTGCAAGCAGTCTTTACATATACTTATATCCGGGGAAACTAATACAAAACCGTCCTCTTCTTTAACTATGCTCTTCTTAATGGAAAATCCTTTATAACCTATTAAGGGAAGTTGATTTACTTCTATCTTTTCAATCCTGGCCAAAGGAGGAAGTTTCTTTTTTAT
>NCRO01000522.1 GCA_002849045.2 Candidatus Sediminicultor secundus | reverse complement strand
CTGTGTCCTGTGACCACCATTATCTACACTCTTCATTTCTTCGTCAGCGTCTTATGTGTATAAGCGACAGATATTACCCCATGAATCTTTTATGAGCGATTTTCTTGACTAAATTTTTAAAATTGTGTATTATTAAAATAATAATAATACGATACTTAATTTAAGTACTATAAAAAGAACTCTTCGAAAAACATACCAGATCACATAATTCCGCAAATACCCGCAGTAGTCATAAAACGATAGAAAGGGGGGATGTATCTTTCTAAAAAATGTAAACTTGACTAGCCTGATTATTACAGTGCAGAAAATTTAGTTCTTGCTTTGGGTACAAGTATTACAAATTTTAATTTTATGTTTAAAGGGGATGAAAAAAGTGAAAAAGATAATGATTTTTACTATAACCGTAACTTTTTTAGTTTCAATGTTATTTATTGGAACTTCAACTGCAGAAGTAGGGAAATCTGCTGAAGAAATGTATTTTAGATTGGTTACTCATGGTGGAGATGATCCATTCTGGGCTGTAGTTGCTCAAGGTATGAGAGATGCCTCCCTGCCCAGGTCAAGGTAGATGATCTTGTCAAGGTAGGGCAAAGGCTTATCATCAGTCCCCATCCTCCAGTAGGGAGGGTCCGTACGGCGCCTGAGCACTACCCGCTCACCCGGGATGAATTCCTCCAACACGAATGGGCCGGTGCCAACCGGCGCCTTGAGGAAATCGCCTTCGAAGGTCCGATAGTTCATAACCTGCGCTGGGTAGTGATATAGGTGCTCCGGCACGGCGATCTGCGGTGAATCTAGCTGGAGCCTAACCGTGTACTTGTCCACCTTCTCTATGTTCTCCGGCTTAAGGTAGGCCATCAGACCCAGTATTGAGGAGCCCACCTCAGGATCAAGCCACTCCTTCATGGTGAAGACGACATCGTCCGCGGTGAAGTCATCACCGTTGTTCCACTTGATCCCCTTGCGAAGATAGAGCGTCCAGGTCATCAAGTCCTCACTAGCCTCCCACCTCTCCAACAGCCAGGGGTGGGTGACGTTGTTCTCATCGGTGAAAGTCAGATACTCAGCTATCTGACGCGTCCAATTGGATTGAGCTATCCAAGAGTAGCGTGCAGGGTGATCAATGCGCTCTAAAGATGCGCCGGTCACGCGCAGAGTTCCGCCGCGCTGGATATCCACCGCACCAGGCGCACTTATGGCTCCTATAAAAAAGAGCCCCACGAGCACCACAACAGCAAAAAATAATACCGTAATCTTCTTCATTTTTTCCTTACCTCCTTTTTGAGTTTAAGAATCTTTATGGTGGCCTTTCACTGAGCCTTGCTCCATAAACATCACCTCCTGCATTTAGCAATCGTGGGGATATTGAGAAGTCCAGAGCACGATCTTGTCCGAGTGAGAATTGGCATATTCCTAAGACCCCAAACCCCCTTCGTTAAAAGCCTAACACAGTTAACCGTTTCTGTCAACGAGTCTCCACCTGACTCCTTATTCTTAGAATTGAATGATACACATCTTTTCTTCCACACCCTATTAAGTTCCCTTATGGCTAAGTTAAATCGCTCCTGGCGAAACAAAGGTAAGGTAAATCTATGGCGTCGGATCTTTTCCCTATCTACAGCGCCTACCACCAGGTGCTCCCCATAATAATCGGCGACTTGGTTCATTTTTCCCTGAAAGCTCCTAAAAAGAGAAATTAATCTTTCAACACGTCTCTCTTTGGAAAGCCTTTTTTATTTCCCAGCTAATGGCCATATTTGCTCTCTCACCTCCCTCTGGCCCTATTTTTAGCTTTAGTTCTTTTGGCAAAGAAAGGTTGTTCTTCAATTTTACCGTGCTTAATTTTCGTAAGCAAACCCTAAATTTCTTATTTTCAATATGATGTTACTTCCTTTTGAGTTTTTAATTCCTTAGCTGACATTAATCTGACTCTCCCATTCAGGCACTGAGTTGCTTCTCATGAATAGCCTTTAATCTCTTTAAGAATCATTTTTCCACCCACAATTTTACTTCTTACTTAATGGCAGCACAAGATTGTCTCTTTATAATCTCAGGCTTAAGCAAAATTTTACGCACATTTGTTTGTTCTCCTTCCACCAGGCGAATTAACTCTTCTACTGCCAGTTCCAACAGCCGAGCTCGAATTAATTCTGTCAGTAATTCTCTCTCCGTCTCTAAAGGGTGAAGTGAGCTAACAGAAATAAATGAATTTTCATTTTTCTCTTCTTTTTCAAGCAATTCCAACTCTTTTCTTTTAATACTTTGAATCTCCTCAGAAATTCTTGCTTGTTGTATATATTTCTCCTGGCGTAGTCTAGTATCTGTTAACTTCCTTTTTGTTAAATAATTAGCCATAATATGTAAAATATCGGCAGCTGCTCTTACCTTTTTTTCAGACACTATTTTAATCCTACTAAGAGGTTCCTCTAACCGAGATTCTTCTATTTTTAAAGTTTCATCTACTTTTTTTAACTCTTTTAAAAAAGAAGAACCTGGCTTTCTCATCAACACTCCGCCAGAAATAAAAGAACCTAACAATTCTCCTTCATATAAAAAAGGAGCAGACCATTCAATAATACCGGTATGGCAGCGAGAAATATAAGGAAATCCATATTCAGCACTCTTTAACATGCCATTACTAAAAGACTTAAAACACCTTTTTTGTCCTTCTGAACTACTCTGAATTAATTTACAAAAATTACAAAAAAATCCATCAGAAGTTGTAGATAAAAATATCTTACCTTTTTTATCTACAAAAATCGCCTTAAACCCAGTTGCTTTATAGTAAGAATCTAAAAGCCATCTAATAACTTCTTTTATTTTGGAAATTTTTTCTTGACTTATTTCTTCATTTTTATCATCAATATTAAACATAAATACCCTCTCTTCCTCACAAAGTATTACTTATTATTTATTTTTCAATCTCTCTAATAATTTATCCAGAGGAAGTGTGTTTATGACATCCTTTTCTTCTAGCCATCCTCGGCGAGCTACATCTACTCCTAAATTCATAAATTCTAACCCGTCAATATTATGGGCATCGGTCTCAATGGCTAATTGCGCTTCCCTATCTTTAGCCATCCGACAATATATATCATTTAAATCAAGTCTTTCCGGATAGGCATTTATTTCTAAAATAGTTTCCGTCTTCGCAGCCATGTCCATTATCTTATCAATATCTACTTGATATGATTCACGGTATCCGATTAAGCGTCCAGTAGGATGGGCGATAATGCTTACAAATCTATTTTGCATAGCACCAACAAGTCTCTCTGTGATAATTTTACTCTCCTGTTTGAAACCAGAATGAATTGCCGCAATCACTACATCTAATTTGCTCAATATTTCATCGGAAAAATCCAAACTACCATCTGATTTTATATCTACTTCGATTCCAGCTAAAACTGTAAAATCATCTAACCCCTGATTCAATTTTCGAATTTCTTCTATTTGTTCTCTAAGTCTCTCTTCGGTTAACCCACCGGCAAATTTAAGTGATTGCGAATGGTCAGTAATGGCAATATATTTATACCCCATCTTCTTAGCTTCCTCTGCCATCTGCCTAATGGTATATGCTCCATCACTCCACTTGGTATGAAGATGCAAATCGCCTTTAATTTGGGAATATTCTATTAGTTGAGGCAATTTATTTTCTTGTGCCGCCTTAATCTCTCCCCTATCTTCTCGCAACTCTGGAGGAATAAAAGGCAAATTTAAAATTTGATAAATTTCTTCTTCACTCTCTCCCGCTACTCTCCTATCAGTTTTAACATCAAATACTCCGTATTCATTTATCTTCAAGCCTCTCCTTACCGCCAATTCTCTTAACTTAATATTATGTGCCTTGGAGCCGGTAAAATATTGCAATGCCGCTCCGAAACTTATTGGCTCTACTACTCTTACATCAACATGAATATCATTCTTGGTAATAACACTTGATTTAGTAGGTCCTTCAGCTAAAATTTCCCTAACTTGAGGAAGAGAAGTAAATCTCTTCATTATCTTTTCCGGTTTTTGGGAGGTCACCAGAATATCGATATCACCAATAGTATCTTTCTTTCGCCTTAAACTTCCGGCAAAGCTTATTTTTCTCGTCTCTTTTAACTGACGCAAACCACCTACAATCTCCTCTGCCAAAGGCAAAGCTAGTCCCAAAAGAACTCTTTCTTTTCGTCTTTTATATAATTCTATTCCTCTTAAAATATTATCTTCAGATTTCTCACCCATCCCTGGTAAGTCCTTAATCTGATGCTGCCTAACTGCTTTTTCTAATTTCTCTATATTATCTACATCTAATTGTTCATATAGAAGCTTGGCTGTCTTAGGCCCCACTTCAGAAATATCCAAAAGCTCTATTACCCCGGAAGGTATAGTCTCTTTTAATTTTTCATAATACTCAAGCTTGCCAGTAGTTAAAAATTCCTCGATCTTTTTGGCAATACCTGTACCAACTCCCGGGATATTATTCAACCCTCCCTGGCGGTAAATTATT
>NCRO01000521.1 GCA_002849045.2 Candidatus Sediminicultor secundus | reverse complement strand
ATAAAAGTAAGGATAAGAGAAAGGGATATGAAGGTAAGCAGAGAACAGAAAATTAACATGTATAGAACCATGATTAGAATTCGTAAATTCGAAGATAAGCTTGAACAAATATATCGGGGTGGAAAATTAAATGGACACTCACATACCTGTCATGGAGGAGAGGCTGTAGCAGTTGGTGCCATAGAGGCTCTTTCCGAAAAAGATATTATCTTTTCGAATCATCGAGGACACGGTCATTATTTAGCCCGAGGAACTTCTCCTAAAAATATTATGGCTGAATGTTACGGTAAAGTTACCGGGACAAATCAAGGGAGAAGTGGAAGCATGTATCTGGTTGATACAAAAAGAGGAATGCCGGTGGCAAGTGGAATTGTAGGGGGTAATATTTGTCTGGCTACCGGTTCAGCTTTAGCCAGTCAAATAAAAAAAGATGATATAGTGACTTTAAGTATTTTTGGAGATGGAGCAACTAATATAGGCTTTTTCCATGAGGCACTAAACATGGCTTCTGTATGGAATCTACCAATTATATTTCTTTGCGAAAATAATCAATATGCTGAAGCAACACACAGAGAACAACATCAAAAAATAAAAAAGATATCTAATCGGGCGAGCAGTTATGCAATGCCTGGAGAAACCATTGATGGAACAGATGTAATTAAAGTATATGAAACGGTTAAAAAAGCAGTAGAAAGAATTCGTCGGGGGGAAGGTCCTGTTTTTATAGAATGCGTAACTTATCGGTTAGCAGGGCATTCAGCAGGGGATTTGGGTGCTTATAGACCAAAAGGAGAAGAGGAAGAATGGAGGAAGATGTACGATCCGGTCAAAAAATATAAAACAAAGCTCTTTAAGGAAAATATATTATCTTTCGAAGAAGCAGAAAAAATAGAACAAGAGATTCAAAAGGAGATAGGAAAAGCAATAAAATTTGCCGTTGAAAGCGAAGAACCGCTTGCCGAAACTGTTGGTAAATTTGTATATCAGGAGGAAATTAATGGCTAAGATCATGTATATTGAAGCCTTAAAATCTGCTTTAAGAGAAGAAATGCGTAAGGATGAAAATGTTTTTGTTATGGGAGAAGATGTGACCAGATACGGATTTGGTATAAATAGAGGGTTGGTAGATGAATTTGGTCCAGACAGAGTAAGAAATACTCCTATTTCAGAAGCAGCAATTATCGGTTCAGCAGTAGGAGCAGCCCTGCGAGGGATGAGACCGGTAGCAGAGATAATGTTTGTGGACTTTATTATGATAGGATTAGATCAAATTGTAAACCAAGCCGCTAAAATGAGTTATCTATCTAATGGTGAATTATCTGTACCTATGGTAATTCGAACACCTGAAGGAACAGAATGGTTTGGAGGAGGCACACAGCATTCTCAAACTCTTCACTCTATGTTTATGAATATCCCTGGATTAAAATTGGTTATTCCTTCTGACCCTTATGATGCCAAGGGGCTTCTTAAAAGTTCAATTCGAGACAACAATCCGGTGATATTTTTTGAACATAAACAACTTTATACCCAAAAGGGAGAAGTTCCGGAAGAGGAATATACTATTCCTCTCGGTAAAGCAGCAGTTAAGAAAGAGGGGAAAGACCTTACTTTAGTTGCTACTTCTTGGATGGTTAAACATAGTTTAGAAATTGTCGAAGATTTAAAAAATAAAATAAGCGTAGAAGTAATTGATCCACGTACTTTAGTTCCTTTAGATAAAGATACTATTATTAATTCCGTCAAAAAAACCGGGAGATTATTAGTTGTCGATGAATCTCCTGTAAGTGGTGGGTTACAGGGAGAAATAATTACAGTTGTTATGCAGGAAGCTTTTTGGAATATGGAATTTCCTCCCAGGAGGATAGGCTCCTTAAATACCCCAATTCCTTTTAGTAGCGCCTTGGAAAAAGAAGTTATTCCTACCAAGGAAAAGATTAAAAAAGAAATTTTAGCTATGTTTTCTAATTAGAAGAAGAAAAGAGAAAAAATATGTGGAAGATCCAGATTCCTAAGACAGAATCAAAAGTTGAAGAAGCCACTCTTTTTAAGTGGCATAAAAAAGAAGGGGATAGGGTTATTAAAGGAGAACTTATTGCTGAAATAGAAACATTTAAGGCAGCAGTAGAAATAAATTCTCCCGAAACCGGTATCATTTATAAAATATTTGTTAAAGAAGAAGAAACAGTACCGGTAAATACAGTTATAGCGATCTTGATTGAAGAAGGAGAAGAAATTTCTCCTGAAGATATAAAACCTTTTTTGCGAAATCAAAAAGAAGAAGGCGTTTCTTTAAAAGAAGAAAAAATAAAAATAGCACCAATTGCCCGTAAATTAGCTTTAGCAAAAGGAGTAGATTTATCCTTAATTAATGGTTCCGGACCAGGAGGGGCTATTACTAAAAAAGATATAGAAGGATATCTTTCTAAAACAAGAGAAAAGACAAATTTTACCATCAAAGAAGTACGTAAATTAACCGGAGTGCAAAAAATAATCGCCGAAAGGCTTACTTATAGTTATAAAAATATTCCTCAATTTACCCTTTGTAGGAAGATAGACATTGCTCCGCTTTTAAGTATAAGGAAGGAGGTAAATGCTCGATTAGATCAACATCTTTATCTTTCTTTGGTTGATTTTATCATTAAAGCCCTAATCCTCACCTTTAAAAAATTCCCCGAATTTAATGCGATATTCGAGGAAGAAAATTACAAGTTTATCAAAGAGATAAACATTAATTTAGCAGTAGCTACAGACAGAAGATTGATGGTTCCGGTACTTAAGGATTTAGAAGGTAAAGATATTTTCGAAATAGCTCAACTAAGAAGAGAGATTACTGATAAAGCCTTAAAAGGGAAATTGCAGCCTGAAGATTTCGAGGATGGAACATTCACTATTACTAATTTAGGTTTACAGGGTATTGAGTATTTTAATCCCATAATTAACCCTCCCCAGGTTGCTATTCTTGGGATAGGTCAGTCAGAAAAAATGTCTCTTCCTTTAAGTCTTTCTATGGACCATCGAATAATAGACGGAGCTAAAGGGGCTGATTTTTTACAACTTCTATCTAAAGAGTTAGCTTCGTACCAAAAAGGAGGTGATTAAAAGGTAAGAAAAGATTTGCTCGAATTGAACTTAAGACAGCTTAATATATTTTAAAGAAGTCTTAAGGACAGCTAAGAATAGATTAGCTAAAGATTAAATTTAAAAGGAGAAAAAAAATGAAAAAGATAACATTATGGTTATTAGTTTTAACAGTAATTCTATCGACATTTTCAGCATTCATGGTAGCACAAGCGGACGATAGCGATTATGAAATTGTCATGGTGGTTAAACTTGAAGGAGTTGCCTGGTTTGATAATATGAGGTTGGGTATTCAAGATTTTGCCAAAGATAGCGGGGTTAATGCCTATCAAATTGGTGCTGAGACAGCTGATCCAGCATCACAGGTTGCCTTAATTGAAGATCTTATTGCTAAAGGTGTAGACGCAATACTGGTTATCCCCAATGATCCTGTAGCATTAGAACCGGTATTTAAGAAAGCAAATGCTGCTGGAATTCTTACCTTCACTCATGAAGCATCTAACCAAAAGCAAGTAAGTTTTGATATAGAGGCATTTGATAATGTTGCCTACGGAAGACATATGATGGATGTTATGGCTGAAGATATGAATTACGAGGGAGAATATGCTTGTTTTGTAGGCCATCTTACTTCAACAACTCACAATGAGTGGGTTGATGGTGAAATTGCTCAACAGAAAGAGAAATATCCCAAGATGAAGTTAGTAACTGATAGAATAGAAGATCGCGAAAATCAGCAAATTGATTATGAAAAGGCTTTAGAGCTTCTAAAAACCTATCCAAATATAAGAGGTATCATGGGAAGTTCTATGTGTGGAGTACCCGGATTTGCTCTGGCTATCGAAGAAAAAGGCCTTATAGGTAAAGTAGCAGCATATGGAACCTGTTTACCTTCTGTTGCCTATGATTACTTAAAGAGCGGTTCTGCCAAGTCGATCCATTTCTGGGTCCCAGCTGATGCAGGATATGTTACTGCTAGAGTAGCCTGGGAGCTTCTTAAGGGTAATGAAATTAAAGAGGGTATGGATTTAGGTAGACCTGGTTACGAAAATATTACCATTAAAAATAACCAATATGGTGTACCAATAATTTATGGTAGCGCTTGGAAAGATGTTACTCTTGAAAATATAGACGAGTATGATTTATAATCCAAAAAATCTTCTTTAAAACAAAATAGATTAGCCGGGAAGATATTTGTTTTTCTTTCCGGCTAATCTTAATTGATATATATGTAGTTAATAGAAATTTAAATATTTTTGTAGCATTAACGGACAAAATTATAGTTGTATTTTATCTTAATTAGATATTTTGATACTTGATATATATAATACAATTACTTATAATTTGTTAGAATAGAAATGTAAATTATCTATTAGATTAGTTATCTTGGAGAGGCTGGTATGGCAGAGGAATTATTAAAAGTTCAGAATATTAGTAAGTCATATGTTGGCGTGCAGGCGTTAGATAATGTCAGTATGTTAATAAATAAGGGTGAAATACAAAGCTTAGTTGGCGAAAATGGTTCAGGAAAATCTACCCTGATAAAAATAATAGCCGGGGTAGTTAAACCAGACGAGGGTGAAATTATAATAAATGGCAAAAGATTCCAGAATTTACACGCCATTGATTCGATAAGTGAGGGAATACAAGTAATTTATCAGGATTTATCTTTATTTCCCAATCTTTCTGTTGCTGAAAACATTTCACTGAATCAGATGATAGAGAGAAAAAAGAGATTTATTAATTGGAAAGAGATAAAAAGTATTGCAACAGAAGAGCTATCAAATATTAAAAAAGAATTAGATTTAAATGAAAGAGTTGAAAATATTTCTATAGCAAATAAGCAACTTGTGGCTATCTGCAGGGCATTAACTCAAGATGCAAAACTTATCATAATGGATGAGCCGACTACGGCAATTACTAAAGATGAAATTGATCGTTTATTTTCAGTGATTTTAGCTTTAAAGAAGAAAGGAATTTCCACTCTCTTTGTTAGTCATAAACTTAGTGAGGTTTTACAAATATCTGAAAAAGTAACTGTTTTGAGGGATGGTAAAAAAGTTGGCGAATACAATACTGATGGGTTAGATAATGATACACTTTCTTTTTATATGAGCGCTAAAAAAATAGTTAGCTCTGCTTTTGACTATAAGGAGAAAGAGCATCGCCAGGAGACACTCTTGGAAGTAAGAAATCTTTCAAAAATAGGTAATTTTATGGATATAAATTTTAAACTTCAGCCGGGTGAAATTATTGGAATAACTGGAATCCTGGGTTCTGGACGGACTGAACTTGCATTATCATTATTTGGCCTGAATAAGCCTGATTCAGGTGAAATATATATCAACGGGAAGTTAGTGAAAATAAATTCTCCTCAAAACGCCATTGATTTAGGTTTAAGTTATTTACCAGAAGATAGGCTTAATCAGGGATTATTTGTGAAACAATCTATCCAGGATAATGCTATAGTTACAATATTAAAAAGACTATTAAATAAGTTTAGGTTGCTAAGTGACAGCAAGAGATATAAATCTGCGAAAGAATGGGTAGAAGAATTAAATGTAATTACACCGTCTTTAGAGGCTGCAGCTCAGGCACTTTCTGGTGGTAATCAACAACGGCTCGTGATAGCTAAATGGCTTGCTACAAATCCCAAAATATTTATTTTAGACAGTCCTACTGTAGGAATAGATATTGCTTCTAAAAGTAATATACATAACATAATTAAAGGGTTAGCCAACAAAGGTATGGGGGTTATAATTATTTCTGATGAGATTCCAGAAATTATTCATAATTGTAACCGGGTAGTTGTGATGAAAGAGGGTAGGATTGTTAAAGAAGTTGATACTGCTGATATAACAGAGGATGAATTGTTTAATATATTAGCAAGAAAGAATAAGTAAGGTGGTCTAATGATTGGAAATAATAGAAATATCCAAATTCGAAGAATATTTAGGCAAAACGAATCATATTTATTTTTAGTTGTAATCGCTTATTCCACATTAATAACTTCTCTAAATCCTTCCTTTTTATCCCTGGAAAACCTGTTTGATCTTGGCAAGAGTAGTGCAGGTATGGGAATTTTGGCTATCGGAGTTTTTATAGTTTTGCTGTCAGGGGGCATAGATATATCTTTTGCAGCAATAGCGATTTCCGGACAGTACATTGCTGCAAATGTTTTAATTACTACCGGAATAGATAATATATTTTTTGCGTTTTTAATCTCCTGTTCAGTAGGAATTGCTCTTGGGGCTATTAATGGACTGCTTATTTCAAGTTTTAAAATACCAACACTTATTGCTACTTTAGGTACTTTAAGTGTTTTTCATGGAGCTTTACTTACCATTGTTGGAAGCAAAGCCATCAATTCAGCTCAATTACCAGATTGTTTTAAAATCTTTGGTGCAAAAGATGTGCTCATCCTGACCAAAGCAAATGGGATAAATTATGGATTATCTATTTTTACCATAATATTTATAGCTGTTGCCTTACTGACCTGGTTTTTCTTAAAGCACACCATGTTAGGAAGAGGAATTTATGCAATCGGTGGGGATATGAATGCTGCCGCACGATCTGGTTTTAATATTGCCAAGATTCAATTCTTTATTTATTGTTATGTTGGTTTTTTAGCAGGCATTGCCGGTGTCCTTCATATTTCTTTAATCCGCTATAGCAATCCTACCTATATAGTAGGTACTGAGCTTAGTGTAATTGCGGCTGTAGTATTAGGCGGGACCAGAATAACCGGTGGGTCAGGGACGATTATCGGTACAATAATGGGGGTGACTATGGTAACTATATTAAATAATAGTCTTATCCTGGTGGGGTTATCTTCTTACTGGCAAAATTTTTTTGTAGGTTTGATAATAGTGATAAGCGTTAGCTTCACTTCATATCAGAGCAAAAGAGGTATAGGGAGTATAATTTTAAATAGAAGTTGATTATCATTGGGAGGTAATTCTTGTTAGGGAAATATTCAAAGTATTCAAAAACAATAACTCTGTTTATTATGATGATTGGTGTTTTTATTGTAATATCGATATTTTTGCCGAGTAAATTTTTAACCATTAGGAATTTTCAATCGATATCCAGTCAAATTCCTGAATTCGGGTTTTTAGCAATTGCTATGATGCTTGCCATGTTAACAGGAGGTATTGATTTATCAGTTATTTCGACAGCGAATTTAGCGGGAATAGCCGCAGCACTTATTTTAACTAAATTTTCTATTCCTCAAGCAGGGGGATATGAGGAAATATTTATCATAATTTCGGCAATTGCAGCCGCCCTTACTGTATCTTTAATTTGTGGATTTATAAACGGAGTTTTAATAGCTTATGTAGGAGTTCCAGCAATTCTTGCCACCTTAGGCACAATGGGCCTTTTTTCGGGAATAGCAATTATCGTAACCAAAGGATACGGTATTCTAGGATTTCCGGAAAAATTCTTACTTATAGG
>NCRO01000520.1 GCA_002849045.2 Candidatus Sediminicultor secundus | reverse complement strand
AAAACTTTTACTATTAAGGCAATCTCTGCTCGAAGGGTTTCATCCATAGCCTCAGGTGCAGTCAAGGTGACGACTAAAGCATCGGGTTCGCTCGCCAAAGCTGCCTCCACGTAAGACATAAATTCCTCAAGTTTAAATACCGCAGGTCCAGTATAAATCACTTTTAAATCGTCATATAGATCACCTGCATCGAGTGCCCCATTTTCACAAACTTTCCAGAATGGGTCTGCAATACCACCGTGGACTACTACATAAATTGTATATTGCTTTTCTGCTGCAAAAGAAGATAGGAAGATACTCGAAAACAAGAAGATTACGATAAAGATAAACAAACCAGTTTTTAAATTACTTTTCATTTTTTACCTCCAAAAAATTTTTAAATTTCTAAAAAATATTCAAGAAAAATTTTCTTCTTATGTCTCACCTCCTCTTGTTAATTCCCCGTTATTTGAAGGATGGTCTCTTTTTTCAGGGTATGGCCACAGGGAGTTTTTTGATTTTCTAAGAAGCCGAATTTTAGTAATTTTTGCACCAAAATAATTATATTTGTATTATAAATAATTCAAATAATATCTTAATAAGTTAATTTCTAATGTTAGCCTGAACAATTTTAAATATTAAATGCGAACGATTGCATTATAATAATTTAAATCCAATAAAATTCTTTACTCTGATTTATTTTAATTGAATCACTTCTTTTGATTTCTAATTTTCGAGTATTTATACTTAGTTTTATCCCTCAATTACTTACTGAGCTCATTAACAGAAATTCAAAATAGTGATAAAAATAAGAAGGCACTTTCAGTGAAATTTTATAATCATAAAAATAACATTATAATTATGCATTCGATTGCAGTTAATTTAATTTTATACCAAGAGTATCCCTTTTGTCAAAAATTTTTTAGAAGATATTTTTTCAGGTAATTATGATAATAAATTTTCATTATTAAAACCTAAAAAATAATTTATTTTTAAATTCTTTTTACTTCTCAATCTATATCTTCTTTCGTTTGGAGACCTCTTTAGTTACGCTATCTAGGGCTTATTTCCACCAAGAGACTTTATATAAGAATATAAAAGTCATAACTAATATCCTACACCTATTCATGCTTAATTTATAATACTTCAAAAATAATAGTCTTTATTTCTTTTGGTTTAAGCTCTATTTCTACTCCATCATTATAGGGCAATTCTTCCCTATAACTTTCATCCAGCTTACCCGAATAAACCTTGTGTATATCAAATCCTAATTTAATCTTTCCAGTGATCTCTCTATCAGTAGGATTATAAATTCTGAATACTAATTTATCTTCAAACTCATTCTTTTTAATAGCACTAATCTCTAAATACTTACCTTCTAATTGAATAAAAATACAGCTACTCGGTAGATTTCCAGATTGATTTTCTAATTGTCGGGTTAATATTTTTGTCTTATATTGTCTTGTCTTTTGAGAAATACGGGCTTCAGCCCAATTTCCTTGATGGGGTATAAGAGCATAAGAAAAAGTATTCTCGCCTAAACATTGTGCCTCTGGTGTGGCAAATGAAGGACCAGCATTTCCCTTTTTATATTCCAGATCCCCCCTGGATAACCAACCTACACAGCGGAGTAAGGTTAAAGCTATGGTATTATTATCAGGTATTATCTCGTATTCAGGCAAACCTTTATTTAATATCGCCAGTCCGTATTTGCTATCATTAATATCTATGAATCCTGAATTATGAGCAGTTTTATAAACCTTTTCCTGCCAGCCTTCACTGTCGGGCAACTTAATAAGTCGTTTTACTACATCAAAATGACCCTCAGCGTAAACATAATTGCTTTTAATAGCAGTGGGAAATTCTACTTGTAAACGATGATCACAGACTCTGTTATCAAATTTAGTTTTAAATTCTATTCTCTGAACTTCGCTAAATAATTTTATTTCAGATTCGATAGGACACTCCACCTTCTTATCTTCTCGAGATTTTCTATCAGATTTTAATCCGACTGGTAACATCATCTTTCCCGATACCTTTAAGATAGCTTCAGAGGGACCTACATCCTGGATGCTAATATTATCCAATCGACTAACTATTATTTCATCA
>NCRO01000519.1 GCA_002849045.2 Candidatus Sediminicultor secundus | reverse complement strand
ATGTTTAAATACTTTACCGCAGATACTAACAACCAAGAAGAATATGCTTTTGCCATTGGAAGAATAAGGAAATTAGAAAAAGGATTATTAAATAAAGATATATTAGACAGAATGATAAAATCGAGTGATATCGTATCTGCTTTGAAAATATTGATGGAAAGTGATTTAAATGATTATTCTTTTGATCTTAATAATCCTGCAGATTTTGAAGATTCATTAAATCGAGAACTATTATCCAGCTATGACATAATAAAAAATATCTCTAAGGTTTCTACTTTTAATTTTCTTTATTTCACCTTCGCATCCAAGTATGATTTCCACAATATCAAGATACTTATAAAATCGAAATATCTAAAAAAAGATTTTTCTGATAAATTAGTTTCGTCAATTGGTACCATAGAGGTAGAAAAACTTAGCTTAGCGATTAAAGACGAAAAATATGAAGATATTCCCGATTCTTTTGAGTTCCTAATCAAAAAAACATGCTCAGAATATGACAAATTAAAAGACCCTGAAATTATAGATTTTGTTTTGGACAAAGAAAGATACATTATGATATTTAATAAAATTAAAGAAGTAGAAATAATTGAAGCAGAAGAGCTTTTTTTAAAAAGATTTATTAAAATAAACATTGATCTTAATAATATAATTAATTGCATCAGGGCAAAGATAAGAGGGGATAAAAAGGCTTTTACCAAAGAATTTTTAATTCCTGAAGGCGATTTTAAGGCAGAAAATATAGTAGAAATATATGATTCTCCTTTATCTTCCTGGTTTGAAAAACTTATATACACTGATTATAAAGATATAATAGAACTGGGCGTAAATTACTTTCAAAAAAATAATTCCTTAATGGAATTGGAAAAGTTAAGTGATAATTTTATTCTAAATTTTTCAAAAATAGGAAAATATATTACCTTTGGAATTGAACCATTGGTAGGATTCATTACCGCAAAAGAGAATGACCTAAAAAACATTAGAATAATATTATCAGGTAAGTTAAACAAACTATCACCTGATGAAATCAAAGAAAGAGTACGTGATACATATGTATAAAATTGCTTTAATAGGGGATAGAGACACGATAATCGGTTTTAAATTACTGGGTGTCTCTTTATTCCCCATAACTAAGAAGGAAGAAGCAGTCGAAATATTAAATAAATTAGTAAAAGAAGAATATGCAGCGATATTTGTAACCGAAGAGATAGCCTGTCAAATATTTGAAGAATTAGAAAAATTGCAAAAAACATCTTTTGTAAGTTTAACCATAATACCCAGTAAATTAGAAAAGAAATATTTAGGATTAAAAATATTAAGGAAAAATATAGAAAAAGCCATAGGAACAGATATTTTATTTAGAAAAGAGGTAGAATAATGGAAACAGCTAAAATAACCAAAGTTGCCGGACCGGTAGTAGTAGCTAAAGGGTTAAAAAATGCCAAGATGTATGATGTGGTAAAAGTCAGTGGTCAGAAATTAATTGGTGAAATAATTGAACTAAATAAAGATTTAGCCACCATACAAGTTTATGAGGAGACTTCAGGAATTGGTCCTGGAGAACCTGTTTTTTCTACTGATATGCCCCTAAGCGTGGAATTAGGTCCCGGCCTCATCTCATCAATTTACGATGGTATTCAAAGACCTTTGGATATATTAAAATCAACTAGCGGAAATTTTATTACCAGAGGAGCAGAAGCTTATGCTGTTGATAGAAAAAAGAAATGGAATTTTGAACCAACTTCTAAAAAAGGAGATAAAGTAATATCCGGTGATATTATAGGTAGTGTCCAGGAAAGCAGTACGGTTAAACATAAAATTATGGTTCCTTATGGAATTCAGGGTGAAATCAAAGAAATATATAAAGATAAATTTACGGTTACAGATACTATCGCCTTAATAAAAGACCGAGAAGGTTCAATTCACGAAATCAAAATGTTACAAAAATGGCCGGTAAGAAGACCAAGGCCCTATAAGAAAAAATTACCTCCTCTTGAACCATTGATTACCGGACAAAGGGCAATAGATATGTTTTTCCCCATAACCAAAGGGGGGACAGCCTGCATACCGGGTCCTTTTGGCAGTGGGAAGACTGTAGTCCAACACCAGATATCCAAATGGTGTAACGCAGAAATCATTCTCTTTATCGGATGTGGTGAAAGAGGAAATGAAATGACCGATGTTTTATTGGAATTTCCGGAATTAATCGACCCTTATTCCGGAAAACCATTAATGGAAAGAACTATCTTAATTGCTAATACCTCAAATATGCCGGTAGCGGCTCGTGAAGCCTCTGTATATACCGGCATAACTATCGCGGAATACTATCGGGACATGGGATACAATGTTGCGCTTATTGCTGATTCGACTTCTCGTTGGGCCGAAGCAATGCGCGAAATATCCGGTAGATTAGAAGAAATGCCGGGAGAAGAAGGGTTTCCTGCTTATTTAGGTACTCGAATTTCAAGTTTTTACGAAAGATCCGGAAGAGTAAGATGCCTTGGTAGCGATGATAAGGAAGGAACATTGAGTATTGTTGGTGCGGTATCACCACCAGGGGGAGATCTATCCGAGCCGGTTACCCAAAATACTTTACGTACTGTTCAAGTTTTCTGGAGCCTACAAGATAAATTAGCCTATAAAAGGCATTTTCCCGCAATAGATTGGCTAACAAGTTATTCTCTTTACTTGTCCGGACTAACAGAATATTACAATAAAAAAATTGGGGAAGAATATATGGAGTTACGGAATAAATCTATGGCTTTACTTCAGGAAGAAGCAGAATTAGAAGAAATTGTAAGATTAGTAGGTGTTGATGCCTTGTCAACTCATGAAAAATTAATATTAGAAACAGCAAGATCTATCAGAGAGGATTTTCTATTGCAAGATGCCTTTGATAGAACTGATTCATATAGTTCCATAAAAAAGCAATTTCTTATCTTAAAATTAATTATGATGTTTCACGAAAATGCTGAAAAAGTAATTGAAAATGGAGTGACGGTAGAAAAATTAAATGCTTTACCAGTAAAAGCAAAAATAATTAGAGCAAAATATATAGAAGAAAAGAGCTTAAAAATATTTAGTGAAATTGAAAAAGAAATAATATCCCAAATTAGTTCAACAACCGATTAAAGGGAAGGAGATAATATAGCAAAGATGATTAAAGAATATTTAACCATAGCAGATGTTGCTGGGCCTTTAATAGTAGTAGAAAAAACAATCGATGTAAAATATCAGGAATTAGTTGAAATAGAGCTATCTTCCGGAGAAATAAGAAGAGGGCAGGTGCTTGAAATCACCGAAGACAAGGCAGTTGTCCAGTTATTTGAGGGAACCACAGGAATTGATGTTTCAAATACTAAGGTTCGTTTTTTAGGTAAGGTAATAGAATTGCCTCTTTCCCTGGATGTTTTGGGAAGAATATTTGATGGCTCGGGAAGACCTATAGATGATGGTCCTCAAATTATTGCAGAAAAAAAATTAGATATAAACGGAAATCCTATTAATCCTTATGCTCGAGACTATCCTAATAATTTTATACAAACCGGTATTTCTTCCATCGATGTATTAAACACCTTGGTCAGAGGACAAAAGCTACCCATCTTTTCTGGTTCGGGATTACCCCATGCAAAACTTGCTTCCCAGATTGCTCGACAATCAAAAGTATTAGGGAAGGAAGAGAAATTTGCCGTTGTATTTGCCGCCATGGGAATTACTTTTGAGGAAGCGAATTTTTTTATAAGTGATTTTAGAAGAACCGGGGCAATAGAAAAGAGTGTTATGTTTGTTAATTTAGCTAATAACCCGGCAGTAGAAAGATTAATAACTCCCCGAATGGCTCTAACTTGCGCAGAGTATTTAGCATTTGAAAAAGGTATGCATGTGCTGGTAATACTTACTGATATGACTAATTATTGTGAAGCTTTGAGAGAAGTTTCTGCAGCTCGTAAAGAAGTTCCAGGCAGGCGTGGTTATCCCGGTTATCTATACACCGATTTAGCCACTCTCTACGAGAGAGCAGGGAGAATAAAAGGAGAAAAAGGATCAATAACTTTAATTCCCATTTTAACTATGCCAGAAGATGATAAAACTCATCCCATACCAGACTTGACCGGTTATATTACGGAAGGTCAGTTAATTTTGTCAAGAGAATTGCACCATAAAGGAATTTATCCTCCTATTAATGTATTACCTTCTTTGTCTCGTTTAAAAGATAAGGGAATTGGGTTAAATAAAACGCGCGGAGATCATGCAAATGTTATGAATCAACTTTTTGCTTCCTATGCAAGAGGTAAGGAAGCTAAAGAATTAGCAATAATTTTGGGAGAAGCCGCACTAACAGAAATAGACAAGAAATATGTTAAACTCTCAGACAATTTTGAGGAAGTTTTTGTTAAACAGGGTGAAGATGAAAATAGAACTATTGAAGAAAGTTTAGATATAGGATGGAAATTGCTAACAATTATACCGAAAGAAGAATTAAAAAGAATAAAAGATGAATTTATAGAAAAATACTTGCCAACAGATATAACCACGGAGGATAAAAACATTAATGTTGTTAAAGATTAATCCAAACCGAATGGAGTTACTTAGATTAAAAAAGAGATTAATTGTCGCCAAACGGGGGTATAAACTATTAAAAGATAAGAGAGATGCCTTAATTCAAATATTTGTTCGCTTAGCAAAAGAGAATAACCAGGTCAGGGAGGAATTAGAAGAAAAACTTCTAAAATGTTATGCGATTTTTTCTAATGTTTCCTCTTTAATGAGCAAGATGACTTTAGAAGAAACCTTGATGTTTCCGAAAGCAAAAAGTAGAACCGAAGTATCTTTTAAAAATATAATGAGTGTAAATGTTCCCCAATACAAATTTAAATGCGAGGGTAAGTATTATTCATATAGCCTGGTTGATACTGCTGCTGAGCTTGATAGTGCTTTAAAAAAATATCATGATATTTTACCTTTAATGTTAAGGGTAGCTGAATTAGATAAAGCAATAACTCTTTTAGCTAATGAAATTGAAAAAACAAGGCGAAGAGTTAATGCATTGGAATATGTAATAATTCCAGATTTAGAAGAAACGATAAAATTTATTACTATGAAATTAGACGAAATGGCAAGATCGACCACTTCGGCAATTATGCGAATTAAAGATATTATAAGAGCATAAAAAAACGGTGTAAATTATAAATACACCGTTTTTTTTATTTAAATTAGACAATAGTTAATACAAGAAGAAAAGGGGAGATATACAGATAATTAATTATTACTGTTATTTAATTAATAAATTCTCTAATACATTTATTTTAAAAGGATGATAATGAAGATTGGAATAATTTCTGATATTCATAGTAATTCTGAAGCAATAAATAGTGTTTTGAAAAACATTAAAGAAGTTGATGAATTTATTTGTTTAGGAGATATTGTTGGTTATGGCGCTGACCCTAATTATTGCATCGAAAAGATAAAAGATTTAAACTGTAGATGTATAGGCGGAAACCACGATTTTGCAGTTGTAGGAAAAGTAAATATAAATTATTTTAATTATGCTGCGAGGGCTGCAATATTATGGACTTCTCTTCAATTAAAAAAAGAAAACCTTAATTTTTTAGTAAATCTTAAAAAAAAGATTGAACTTAGAGATGATGTCTTTGCAGTTCATGGCAGTCCTCAAAATCCATTATTAGAATACATTTTAGATAAAGATACCGCGAGTTTAATCTTCAATAAATTTGATTTTAAAATATTTTTTGTGGGTCATTCTCATTTAGCAGGATGTTTTTCTCTCAATGATAATAATAATCAAATAGATTATATCAATTTTAGCAATGGTGGCTATATTGAAATTAGTAAGAATAAAAGGTATATTATTAATTGCGGGAGTGTTGGCCAGCCTCGTGATGGTAATCCCCAGGCAAGTTATGGGATTTATAACTTAAAATATAATATGGTAAATATTTATCGCGTTTCTTACCCGGTTAATTTAACTAAAAGCAAAATAATTAATGCCGGGTTACCCAGGAATTTAGCTGATAGGCTTAGCTATGGTAGATAGTATGTGCCCGTGGCTTAATTGGATAAAGCGACGGCCTCCGGAGCCGTAGATTGGAGGTTCAAGTCCTCTCGGGCACACCATTGCATCATACTGTAAAATATTATTAAAATAATTTACAGTATTAAAAAATAAATACATTAATTGTTAGAATAAATACTGATCTTTTACGAGATGATTTTTCAGTAAAAAAATAAGGTTGATAAGATGGTGTATACGATAATTAAAATAATATTTTTCATATTATTTAAAATATTTTGGAAAATAGAAATTACAGGAAGCGATAATATTCCCAAAAAAGGTTCTTTGATAGTAGCTTCAAATCATGTCAGTTATTTAGACCCTGTCATTGTAGGGATATCCATGAAAAGAAAGGTTCATTTTATTGCAAAAAAAGAAGTATTTAGCACTGTATTAGGAAATCTATTTTTTCGGCAATTAAACGCTTTTCCGGTAGATAGAGATAAAATAGACATGGCTGCTTTAAAAAATGCACTAAACCTTTTGCAACAGGGAGAAATATTGGGAATCTTTCCCGAAGGAACACGATCAATGAATGGGGAATTAAAAGAATTTAAATTGGGTATCATAAAAATTGCAATGAAAGCGGGAGCTCCAATATTACCGGTTGGCATCATTGGTGTTTATAAAATATACCCTCGCGGAAGGAAACTCCCTACTTTATTTAAGCATAAAATTATTGTACGTTTTGGTTCACCCATATCCTTTTCTACACAAAAAACAAAAGATAAAATATATCAAAAAAAATCACTCAATAAATTAAGCCAAAAAATAAAAGAATTAATCTAGGAAGATTTTAACTAAATTTATTTGTATTAAAAAAAGTGAAAAACAAAGAAGGTATTTTTATTGTGAAAAAGTATATTATATTTATTTTAATGATATTATTAACTTTTTTATCTGTTGACGTCGCCGCAAATACTAATTATATTATTATATTAACTTTTGGTGAATATGGGAATAGAGAAGGTGAATTTGATTATCCCGTAGGTATTGTTATAGATAAAAATAGTAATTTATATATAACCGATTGGGAAAATGATCGTATACAAAAGTTTAATTCCGAAGGACGACTATTAAAAGTGATTCCCAGTAAAGATAGTGAACTAAAAATTGATGCCCCTGTGGGAATAGTATTAGATCAAAATGAAAATATAATTGTGGTAGAACAATTTAATAATAGAGTACATAAAATATCCCCCGAAGGAAAATCTCTAAATATATTAGGAAAAGAAGGCAGTGGTCCCGGAGAATTCCTTAATCCCAGAGGTATTGCCATAGATAAAGACGACAATATCTATGTTGTTGATACGGGAAATAATAGAATACAAATATTTTCATCAGATTTTAAATATATTAAACAATTCGGAAGAGAAGGCATGGGAGATGGTGAATTTTATTATCCCAGAGGAATAACTCTTGATGATGAAGGAAATATTTATGTTGCTGATACTTTTCACAACCAAGTACAAGTATTTAATAATAGAGGGAGATTTTTAAGAAAATTTGGAGAAGGCGGTGAAGATATCGGTGAATTTAATGCTACCAGGTATATTGCCATTGACTCCAAAGGAAACATATATGTAACTGATTATAAAAATGGAAAAGTGGTGAAATTTAATAAAGAAGAACAGTTCGAATTAGAATTTGGAAATGAATCAGAGGGAATTAGATTAAATTATCCTGAAGGAATTGCAATAGATGATAGAGATTATATTTATGTTGTTGATGCGGGCAATAATAGTATTGTAAAATTTTGTCTATCTAAAATAGTTATACATTTTAAATTAGGAAACAAATATCTTGATGAACATAAATATGAAAAGGCTATATTAGAATTTAAGCAAATCATTTATTTAGATCCATTAAATGTAACTGCCCGTGAAACAATTGCTACAGCTTATTATGAAAATGAAGAATGGGAAAAGGCAATAGAGGCTTATAACTATCTCCAAAAGATCCATCCGGATGATCAAAAAATAAATTTAAAAATTATTGATTCCCAATTTAATCTGGCTGTAGATTATGAAAATAAATCTCTTTTTAAAGATGCATCCAAACAATTTAAGGAAGTATTAAATTTAAATCCTAATTATCCTTCAGCCAAAAAAAGATATTATTTATCTTATTCTAAATATTTATTTTATTCAACTTACTTTAGAGCAGGCTTTATATCCTTAATCATATTAATATTTTTTATAATATTATTACAAAAATTTAAAAAGAGGAGAAAAATTAGTCGACATTCTAAAAGAGAAAGATTTTAATCCGAAATTATTTAAAACATTTAGTTGGTTTATACTTTTAAAAGAGTAGGGGAGGTATGGTCAATGGCAGAGTTAAATTTAAGAAGACCGGCAGTCTCAGGTAGTTTTTACTCCGGTGATTCAAAATCTTTAAATATACAGATTGAAAATTGTTTTTTACATAAAATAGGACCTGGTGAAATTCCTCTGGTAAATCCCAAAAAAGAAAACAATATCATTGGATTAATTAGTCCTCATGCCGGCTATATGTATTCAGGTCCTGTCGCTGCTCATGGATTTTATAAAATAGCTCTCGATGGCACGCCTGATACTATAATAATATTAGGTCCTAATCATAGAGGTTTTGGAGAAGATATTTCTATTATGGTGGAAGGAAAATGGGAAACACCCTTAGGAGAATTGGAAATTGATACAGATATTGCAGAAAACATTTTAAAAAACTCTAAAACAATTAAAATAGACAATAAAGCCCATCAATCAGAACATTCTATAGAAGTTCAATTGCCCTTTATTCAATATATTTTCGGTAAAAATATTAAATTTGTGCCAATTTGCATGACTCATCAGGATATTAATACAGATATAGAAATTGCCCAATCGATTTGTTCTTCTGTAGTTGATAAAAACATTTTAATAATTGCTAGCTCAGACTTTACCCACTATGAACCACAAGAATATGCTGAAAACGTTGATAAACAAGCAATAAACGCCATTCTTGAATTCAATCCTAAGAAACTATACGATATAATTTATCGACAGAATTTAACTATGTGTGGTCCTGGTCCAATTACTGTAATGCTTATTGTTTGTGAAACATTAGATGCAAAAAAAGCTGAGTTGCTTAAATATGCTACTTCAGGAGATGTTTCAGGAGCATATGGCCAGGTAGTTGGCTATGCTTCTATAATGATAAGAAAATAATGTATATCGATTATAATATCAACTATTTTGTCATTACAAGCTCCGATTTATCGGAGCGTGGGGTGGCACTCAAGCAATGTTGAGTGCCACCAGATTGCTTCGTCAATTAGAGACTAACTATATTAAGGGAAAATAATATGATAGAAAATTACAGTTTTGGACAAATGTTAATTAATGGAAAAAAATATAATTCAGATCTTATTATTTTTAAAGATCATATTTATGGTAGTTGGTGGAGGAAAGAAGGGCATAATCTTTGTATTGCCGATATAAAGGAAATTATAGATAAAAAACCTGATGTTTTAATTATTGGAACCGGCAATTTCGGATTAATGAAAGTACCAGAAGAATTAATAGAGCATATAAAATTATCTGGTATCAAACAAGTAATTGTAAAAAAAACCGGAGATGCATGTAACGAATACAACAAACTTTACAAAAATAATAACCTAATTGCTGCTTTTCATTTAACCTGCTAACTATTAGTAAAATAATACTAATATAATAAAAATCTTTCTATTATAGTTAATAAATAAGAAAAAACGAGGGAAATATAATAAAATGTATATTACTTTACATAAGATATATTATAGGACGTTGTAAAATTGAAAAAAAATATAAAACTCCCCGAACCCTCTATTTTTATTATTATATTCTTATATCAAAGTAATTAATTAAGTGTTTCTTCCTTCTGTACTTCTTCTAATATTTTCTTCCTCTCTCTGTCATTGCGGACTTTCGAAGAAAATCTGGCAATCTCATTTTGCATTTGTATTGTTTTTCCCCTACACTTATAACTCGCACTATAACTACACGCTATTCCTATACGCTAATTTGCATTTCCTTTTACTTCTTATTGTTTTTTTAACGGCTTATGCCCTAAAATCTCTTATTTCCTTATTAACTAAATACTATATACTAACGACTATTTTTAATAACTATACGCCACTCCTATAAAATATTCCCCTTTTTTCCGGTTCATAAACTATAAAAAAACTATAATTTTTATACATATAACTATATTTATTGTAGAAAAAAGATTAACACAGAGCACTGTAACCCTTGTAAACAAAGGGTTTGCACGATTATGGAAGATGTTCGTATACTGCGTATATAGAGAAATCTTGAAGGGTCGCTTATGATTGTACGTATGGGGGTAAAACACCCCCCTTAAAATCAAAATTTGAAGGTTTATTTTTTGGTGATCAGGTAAAAACCCATGCTCTTTTAAGGCAAGGTGTTTTGAGAATTTTTTTATTAATAACATCCTCTATCCAAAACCTATGGCAGCAGAACAATTCGCAAAGGTACATTTAGAAATTCTATTTGTATTGATTTCAAGATAATCATCAGTTGCCACAATTTTATAGCCAGGCAAGAAGAAAATACCATTTAACTTAAATTTTCTTGGACCAATACATACAAATTCCAACTAAATATCTCCAGTGGCTTCATGGATTATTTTCAGTCCAACATCTGTAATTTCTGCTTTATAGCCTTGCATAAAATGTTGCAATATGCTATTTGCAATTTTTGTGACCGTTTTTCCTTTTTGATCCTTAACAGTGCAATCAAATAATATCTTCATGTCATCCCCTTCTCTAAACCTTATAATTTGCTTATTAATCCCTTTCCCTTTAAGTTCTATAACTTTGGGACAATTCATTATTTGGTTAGAACCAAATATGACCATATAATTTTCTGCTTCAACTTTCATTTTTGCCTCCTTTTAATAATTTTTTTTAAATTTAATTTTTTAAAACTTCCTATATTCATTATTTGTTGGCCGTTTTTGAGCAGTTTTTCCTCCCCTACCCTTTTGGTTGATTATGGCTATTATTTGCATGGATTTTATCCTTTTATCTGAAATCATTATTTCCTATAAAACTTTTCTTTTTTCTTTTGAAACTATCGCATAACGGTTTCAGCACAAACTGTGCCGTGTTAGTCGCTGTTGCCTTCTTTCTCTTGTGCCCTCACAAACATGAAAGGCACAGAATCACTCCTCACTGCATAGCGGATTAGTAATCTTTGGTTTTCATACTCCAAAAC
>NCRO01000518.1 GCA_002849045.2 Candidatus Sediminicultor secundus | reverse complement strand
CAAGCATTAGAATGTCTAAGGGAGTCGTCTTAGTCTCGGGTGCTTGGAGATGTGTAGAAGAGAAAGATTTTTTTCCATCATCTGCAGGGATTCAATCATGTCCTGAGTATTTCCACCACTCGTCCCCACAATATGTGTCGACGTATAATGGATATGGTAAAAATTAAGCATTGCTGAGAATTTTGAGTCGGTTGGGCCAGAAAAAAAGTTCAAACAGCCATCTTTAGCTAAAATTCTTGCCCGAGTAGGAGCCGGGGTAAACCCTGAAAACTTACATGCTGAACGGGTTGATGGTTATAATCCTTTGGCAGTAGCCGATGCTATTGAAAGAAAGAAGAAAATTCTCCTCAAAGGAAATGGTCCTGTTCTTCTGGATACCATAACTTATCGAATTTCAGGTCATTCACCATCAGATGCTTCCTCCTATAGAACAAAAGAAGAAATTGCTGCCTGGCAAGAGACTGATTGTATTAAGGGATATGAGGATTATCTTAAGAAAAACAGAATTATAACCTCAAATAAAGTGGACATCTTAAAACAGGAAGTAACCTTGAGAATTACTAAAGCCCTGAGGTTAGCAGCATCTCTTGAAATCTCACCCAGGATCAATCCTGATTTTATTGAAACGGTAATGTTTTCCCACCAGTACAAAGATAGAATGGAACAACGAACACCAGAAGTCCTTATTCTCAAAGAAGATAACCCCAGGGTTAGATCGCTTACCCATAAACACCGTTTTGCTTTAGATGAAAACGGTAAATCTCACCCCAAAGTAAAAGTCTTTACCTATCGTGATGCCCTCTTTGAGGCCATGCTCTATCGTTTTTATGAAGACCCAACTATGGTGGCTTATGGGGAAGAAAATCGTGATTGGGGTGGGGCCTTTGCCGTATATCGAGGCTTAACCGAGGCTCTTCCCTATCATCGATTATTTAATACACCTATTTCTGAAGGAGCCATTGTGGGTTCAGGTGCAGGGTATGCTTTGTGTGGTGGCCGGGTGGTGGTAGAGCTTATGTATAGTGATTTTATCGGACGGGCGGGGGATGAACTTTTCAATCAAGTCTCCAAATGGCAGTCAATGTCAGCAGGTCTTCTTACTACGCCCCTTACCATCCGCGTTTCGGTGGGGAATAAATATGGTGCCCAGCATTCTCAAGACTGGACTAGCCTACTTGCTCATATCCCGGGTCTTAAAGTAATGTTTCCAGCCACTCCTTATGATGCCAAAGGAATGCTAAATCTCGCTTTACACGGTACAGATCCGGTAGTATTTTTTGAAAGCCAAAGACTTTATGATATGGGGGAATTGTTTGTTTCCTCTGGAGTTCCCGAAGATTATTACGAAGTACCGGAAGGTGAACCAATAGTTAGGAAAGAAGGAAATGATATTACTATTCTTACTGTAGGGGCAGCTCTTTATAAGGGAATGGAGACTGCAGAAGAACTTGAAAAGAAATATAAAGTTTCAGCAGAAGTAATCGACTTGAGATTTATTAATCCCCTAAACTATGATTTGATTAGTGATTCTGTAAAGAAGACGGGGAAATTAGTTCTTGTCTCTGATGCCTGTGAACGTGGTTCTTTTCTCCACACCATTGCTTCCAATATTACCCAATTTACTTTTGATTATCTTGATGGCCCTATAGTTGTAGTTGGCTCCCGTAACTGGATTACTCCCGCGGCAGAGATGGAATCTGTTTTTTTCCCGCAAAAAGAGTGGATTATTGATGCAATTCATGAACGTCTTTATCCTTTAGACGGGCATCAAGTTACAACTGATCAGTCTACAACTGAGCAGATAAGGAGAAATAAATTTGGAGTATAAGATTGTTGTTGAAGATTAAAATCAGTTCGAGATAAAAAAATGAAGGATAAAATTATTCAGGAACTAAATAGCAACAATAAAAGGTCCAGATTTTTTGGATTAGAGAAAATCTATAAATTAATAGAAATAGGAGAGGAACAGTTTAAAAAAACAGAAGAAGTGAATAATCATGTTCATACTATCTATTCTTTTAGTCCTTATTCACCATCAATGACTGCTTATTTAGCCTGGAAAGCTAGTCTTCAGGCTGTGGGGATTATGGATCATGATTCTGTTTCCGGTTGTAAGGAAATGATAGAGGCTTGTAAGATAATTGGCATTGCTTCTACTGTAGGATTTGAATTACGGGTAAATTTTTCCGGAACTATGGTTGAAGGAAGAAAACTGAATAATCCGGATTCTAAAAATATAGGCTATATTGCTATTCATGGTATTCCTGAATCAAAGTTACCAGAAGCTAAGAAATTTTTAAACCCAATACAGATTGCTCGGAATGAGAGAAATAAAAAAATACTGGCTAAACTAAATAATTTAATTAAAAGTTACGGAATGAAAGAGATTGATTTTAATAAAGAGATTTACAATATTTCCCAGGCAAAAGAAGGCGGGACTATTACCGAACGGCATATTCTTTATGCCTTGGCTAGAAAAATTATTCAAAAAACGGGAAAAGGGGAAAAACTTATTTCATTTTTAAAAGATAATCTTGATATAGTGCTTTCCGAAAAGATTAAACAATTTCTCTTAGATAAAAATAATCAATTTTATTTATATGATCTTTTAGGAATATTAAAAGGTTCCTTTTTAGATAAAATTTTTATTCAACCTGATTATGAGGAGTGCATATCTGTATATGAGGCTGTAAAGTTCAGTAATTCTATAAATGCTATCCCTGCTTATGCTTATTTAGGAGATGTGACTGATTCACCCACAGGCGACAAGAGGTCTGAAAAGTTTGAGGATGATTTTTTAGAGGAACTGATTCCTGAATTAAAGAAAATAGGTTTTAAGGCAATTACTTATATGCCGCCGCGTAATACTCTAAGCCAACTTTTACGCTTGCAAAGACTCTGTAAGAAATATGAACTTATGGAAATAAGTGGTGTAGATATAAACAGCCCACGGCAATCTTTTAATTACCCCATAATTTTAAGACCAGAGTTTGCTCATCTAATTAAAGCAACCTGGGCTCTTATCGCCCATGAAAAACTGGCGAATTATGATGGAAAATATGCTTTGTTTAATAATAGAAATCCGTTAAAAGGCAAATTACTTAAAGAGCGGATTGTAACATATAGCGAAATTGGTCGGAGAATAGATAGTCGACATCCTGAACTTGTTTACCAAAAAGTAAACTTTTAAATAATTTCTTGATATTATTTCTCGGAGGAGAAAGATGAAAAATATCTATATAGAAACAATTGCTCCGCTTTTACGCGGGCTAACCTTTGATGGTGAAAAGGGTAATATTAGTATATTTGAAGATGATTCAAAGAAAGTGGGTTTTGCTTATGATAAAATTAGATCAGAAGAGACCTTACCTCTTTATTTGAAAGGAGTAAAAAACCAAAATTTACTCAATAAGGAACAACTCGAAGAAGATATAATTTCTTATACAATTAATAAGTTCAAAGATTATATTAAGAAATATAAGCAAAAACCAAAGATTGTAATTCTTGAAAATATTGGTATCTTTTACTTAGGAGAATCTTATGATGATGCGATAAACGTAAAAAATAATTTTGAAGATATCTTAAAAAATATAGAAGTTAAATCTGAACCCTCTGAACCTCAAGATTGCATAGAGAAAAAAGATTCAAAGATAATAACAGATAGTGGCGTCGATCGAAGTATAGAAGAGTGTCGTAATGAGGGAACATTATATAGGAATAATATAGTAAAAAATAAAATAGCAGTAGTGACCGGAGGTGCTCAGGGTTTTGGAGAGAGTATAGCGAGAGAGTTGACAAAATTAGAATGCTTATTATTTATTGCCGATATTAATGTTAAAGGGGCACGCAAGCTGGTAGAGGAGCTAAATATTAAATACAAAAGGACAATAGCTTTACCAATAAAAGTAGATGTGACGGATGAAGATTCTGTTAGAAAAATGATATATGAGATAGTTAAAAAAGCTGGTGGCATCGATATTTTTATAAGTAATGCAGGGGTATTAAAGGCTGGCAGCGTAAAAGAGATGGAATTCAGTGAATTTGCCTTTGTTAATAAAGTTAATTACTTTGGTTATTTTCTGTGTGTAAAGCATGCTTCTAAAGTTATGGCACTTCAAAATATACCCAGTAAAAAATATTTTACTGATATTATTCAGATTAACTCAAAATCCGGGCTTAAAGGTTCCAACAAAAACAGTGCATATGCAGGAAGTAAGTTTGGAAGTTTAGGTCTTACTCAGAGCTTTGCTTTAGAACTTATTGATGACAACATCAAAGTAAATTCTATTTGTCCGGGAAACTTTTTTGAAGGTCCTTTATGGTCTGATCCAGACAAAGGTCTTTTTGTTCAATACCTTAGAACTGGCAAAGTTCCAGGCGCAAAGACCATTGAAGATGTGAAGAAATTTTACGAGTCAAAGGTTCCGATGAAGAGGGGTTGTACCGGTAAAGATGTAATAAAAGCAATTTATTATTTAATTGATCAAAAGTATGAAACTGGTCAGGCTATTCCGGTAACCGGTGGCCAGGTAATGCTGAAATAAATTATTTTAATTTTAGGAAGCAGATGATAATGAAGACCAAAGCAGTAAGGTTATATGGAAAAAATGATTTGAGATTGGAAGAATTTGAATTACCAGCAATTAAGGATAACGAAATTCTTGCCCATATTATTTCTGATAGTCTATGTATGTCTTCTTGTAAAGCGGCAGTTCAGGGAGCTAATCATAAAAGAGTACCAACTAATGTAGTAGATAATCCGGTTATAATTGGTCATGAATTTTGTGGTGAAATTGTAGAGGTAGGCAAAAAGTGGCAGTATAAATTTAAACCAAGTCAAAAGTTTGCTATTCAACCGGCCCTTAATTATCAGGGGAGTCTTAGTGCTCCCGGATATTCTTTTCCCTATATAGGTGGTGATGCTACTTATATTATTATTCCCAATGAAGTGATGGAGATGGATTGTTTATTAAAATATAAAGGAGAAGCTTTTTATGGAGGTTCCCTGGCAGAACCTATGTCTTGTATAATAGGAGCTTTTCATGCTACCTATCATACAATTCCAGGAAAGTATGTTCATAATATGGGAATAGTAGAAGGTGGAAATATGGCAATTTTAGCCGGAGCAGGTCCCATGGGTCTTGGGGCAATAGATTATGCTATACATAGTGATAGAAGACCTAAATTATTAGTGGTTACTGATATTAATAAGGCAAGATTGAAAAGAGCCTTCTCAATTCACACTGTAGGTGAGGCTAAAAAGAGAGGGGTTGAATTAAAATATATAAATACCAAGGACATTGAAAATCCGGAAGAACACCTTATTTCAATAACAAGTGGTGAAAGGTACAATGATGTTTTTGTTTTTGCACCGGTAAAAGAAGTTGTAGAACAGGGTGATAGAATTTTAGCTAAAGATGGCTGTTTGAACTTTTTTTCTGGCCCAACCGACTCAAAATTCTCAGCAATGCTTAATTTTTACCATATCCATTATACGTCGACACATATTGTGGGGACGAGTGGTGGAAATACTCAGGACATGATTGAATCCCTGCAGATGATGGAAAAAAATCTTATAAATCCAGCTGCCATGATTACTCATATTGGCGGATTAAATTGCGTGGTTAATACTACTTTTAATCTTCCTAAAATACCAGGTAGCAAAAAGCTAATCTATACTAATATTAAGATGAAGCTTACTGCAATTTCCGATTTTAAGAAAAAAGGAAAAACTGCCCCTTTGTTTACCCAATTGGCGAAGATAGTAGAAAAGAATAATGGTTTATGGTCGCCAGAAGCTGAAAAGTATTTACTTAAAAATGCAAAATCTATATAATTGAAAGCTTTATTGTTTTAAGTTAGCATACTCTTTATATTTTATTTCTTTGTAGAATTTTTAAACAAAATTGTGACAAAATTAAATTTTTTTTGAAAAAAAAGAGGGTTTTTTCTTAGATATGTCGTATTAAAAAACAGATATATACAAAGGATAAAAAAACAAGTAAATTTAAAAATATACAATTTATTAAAAAAATATATCAATGTTATAATTTTTAACTTTTTTAGATATTTAACATAAATTAGAAAAGAAAAGAATTTTAAAATAGCTAAGATAAAAATAAAATACTCCAATATGTTTTTAAAGCGTTTTTAATTAACAATATTATTAATATAACCAATAATTTTGATACTTAGGAGGAAAAGAAATGGAAATTAAAGTAAAATATCCAACACCAGAGAATTTCACCAAGTTTGGCACTATAGTAGTTCCCTCATTTAAAGAGTCTCCTGCCACCTTTTCAGAAAATCATAATTACTGGCATAATGTGGCCGATATTTCACAGTTAGGAGAAGAGGGTACTGTAGGATTTTTAGAAATCAAAAGAAATAAAAGAGAATTTACACTGGATAAGATTGAACGGCATAAATACGCATTAGAGACCTTTATACCCATATTAGGAGTTGGTATCTTCTGTTTAGCTCCGGCAACTCCTGACAAAAATGTTCCGGATATAAGTTCTATTGAAGCTTTTTGGATAGATGGTACTGCTTCCTTTTTCTTGTCCCCGGGAGTATGGCATTGGCTTCCCTTCACTCTTACTCCTGAAATGAAATTTATCCTTCTTCTCAAAAAGTCTACCGTAGAAAAAGATTTGGAGATAGTAGATCTTCCAGAAAAAGTAAAAATTGTTCTAACAAAATAATTTTAGGAGGCAAGAATGGAAGTTTTAAGATTAGAAAATGTCTATAAAAACTATGGAAAAAATGAAGCTATTAAAAATCTAAACTTTTCCTGTGAAGAAGAAGAACTATTCGTTATCCTCGGACCTTCAGGAGCAGGGAAAACCACTACACTTAAATTGATTAGCGGATTAGAAGAGATTACAAAGGGAAAAATATTTCTCAAAAACAAGTTAGTAAATAATCTGGAACCTAAGGATAGAAATGTGTCTATGGTTTTTGAAGATTATGCACTTTACCCTCATTTGACTGTTTATGAAAATATTAGCTCACCTTTAAAGGCTATACATCTGCCCAAAGATGAAATTGACAAAAAAGTAAGAGAGATTGCTCGTCTTTTGCAAATTGAAGAACTCCTTTTAAGACTTCCTTCTATGATCAGTGGAGGTCAGAAGCAGAGGACAGTTTTAGCCAGATCATTGGTAAAAAGAGCAAATGAATATTTAATGGACGAGCCTATAGCTCATTTAGATGCAAAATTAAGGTATCAAATGCGAGGAGAATTTAAGAGGATTCAACATATACATAAAATGAACATATTATATGTAACCCACGATTTCAGAGAAGCGCTTTCCCTGGGTGATAAAGTTCTTATTCTAAATAAGGGAGTTACTCAGCAGATTGGTACTCCACAAGAGATTTTCAACAAGCCAGCGAATATTTTTGTGGCAAATTTATTGGGAGAACCTCCCACAAATCTAATCGAAGGAATTTTAAAAGCAAAAGAGGGACAATATTTTTTCCAGGTTGGAAATGTATCCATATCTTTATCGAAATCTTTGGCTGATGAACTTTTATCAAAAATTAATCAAGAGAAATTAATTATCGGAATAAGGCCTTTTGATTTGCATTGTTATTTAAAACAAAAGGAAAATGCGAAAATTCTCAACATAGAAGTGTACATGAGTGAAATTTTAGGACATTATAATATAATTTCAATTAAGCTGAATAATACCATTGTTAAAATTAGAGAAGATAAGTCCTTTAAAGTTTCTTTGGGGGAAAAGATATCCGTAGATTTTAAAGAGGAGAAACTTGATTTCTTCAATGCTATTTCAGGAAATAGAATTTTCTAGGAGGTAAAATTGTGGAAAAATTAGAACTAAAAAGTGTATACAAGTACTATGTGCAAGGAACTGTGGAAGCCGTAAAAGATGTGAGTTTATCTCTTAAAAGTGGGGAACTTTTAGCTATATTGGGTCCCTCGGGTTGTGGTAAATCGTCTACTCTTAGGATGATTGCCGGCATAGAGGATATAACTAAAGGAGAAATTTATCTTGATGGAGAAATCATAAATTGGTTATCTGCAAAGGAAAGAAATATTGCTTTAGCTTTTGAAACTTATGCTTTATATCCTCATCTTAGTCTTTTTGAAAATATCGCCTTTCCTCTTCGTATAAGAGGTAGGAAAGATCAAGAGGTTAGAAAAGAGGTCAAGAAAATGGCTGATATGCTTGATATTACTAATGCTTTAGATAAACTTCCTTCTGAAGTAAGTGGAGGACATCAACAGCGGACATCTTTAGCACGTGCATTGATACGACCCGCCTCTCTTTATCTTTTAGATGAACCGCTTTCTCATTTAGATACCCAACAAAGAACGGAATTTAGAATACAGATAAAAAGAATTCAAAAAACTCAGAACCTTACTATGCTTTTTGTTACCCATGATCAATTAGAAGCCTTAGCTTTGGCTGACAGAATAGCAATTTTAAATTTTGGTGTTTTGCAACAAATTGGAACGCCAGAAGAAGTATATGAGTATCCTGAGAACCTTTTTGTGGCAGATTTTGTTGGAGAACCGCCGATGAATTTTATAAAAGCCACTCTAATAAGAGGAAAAAATGATTATATGGCAAAATTATATAATCAAAAATTAAAGATTCCTGAAAATTATAAAGATTCTATAGAAAAGTTTTATAAGGGAGATGACACTGAGATAATGCTGGGGATTAGACCAATTTATATTTATATTTCTAAACCTGGCGAAAATCAAATCATTAGTGGAGAAGTATATATCTTCGAAGATATCGGTGAATCCGGCATATTAACAGTGCAAATTGGAGATGCTTTAATTAGAGTTGAGCTTAGTCCGGGATATTCTTTTAAATTAGGGGAAAAAGTTAATATTACCTTTGATTTAGAGAAAATTCTTATATTTAATCCCACTACCGGAGAAAGAATTAAACCAAATTACTCCAAGTCCACAAAATAAAAAGTAAAAGGAGGTGACAAAGTATTTAATTTTTTTAAAAATCTAATTATTTTTTTAGGAGGTTTAATAATGAGAAAAGTATATTTGTTTATTTTAGTTGCTTCATTGTTGTTAGTTTTTTCTTGCTCTATGCTGGTTCAAGGTCAAACAAAATTTGACGATGTAACGATTACTGCTTTTTGTGATGCAGGACATAATGCCCGTCCTTTTGAATGGTATGCTGATGAATTTGCAAAGGCAGGGATTACTGTAGAATTAGTTACTGCACCTTTTGGGAATGTATATGAAAAGCTAAAAAGCGAATTTGTTGCCGGTACAGGTGCTTATGATTTAATCGTACTTTTTCCTATGTATCTGGGTGAATTTGCGGGGATGGGTTATCTTAAACCTTTAGATGAATATGCGGAAAAATATGATCCTCATTTAGATGATATCGCTGAAGGCTTCTTAAAGTTGTACGACTACTATGCTGGCACACTATATACTCTTCCTTATGATGGCGATGTTTTAAGTCTCTATTTCCGTAAAGATATATTCAATGATGCTACAGAAAAAAGTAATTTTAAAAAAATGTATAACAAAGAGCTTAATCCTCCAGAGACCTGGGATGAAATGTTAGACATTGCTAACTTTTTTACCAGAAAGAGCGGAGAAACATTAGCCGGAAAGAAATTGGATGAAGATTTTTATGGTTTTGCTTTC
The DNA here is from genome assembly GCA_002849045.2 of Candidatus Sediminicultor secundus. Next base: position 4,748 of record NCRO01000518.1, on the reverse strand, counting down.
TTAGCCCAAAGAGGTGGTTTTGCCTTTGCCTGGTGGTTAGCAGAGTTTGCCAGTCGAGGAGGGACATATTTTGATAGAGAGATGAATCCAGCAATAAATTCAGAGGGAGGAGTAATTGCTCTTCAAAGATTGGTAGATTCTCTGCCATATTGTCCACCCGACGTTCTTGCTTATGGATATGATGAATTAAAAGACGCTTTAGTTTTAGGGAGAATAGCTATGTGCTTACAGTGGCCCTGCAACTGGAAGAAAGGCAATGATCCTACTCAATCAAAAATTGTAGGAAATCTTGGTGTTACCCATGTTCCCGGCGTTATGAAAGATGGAGAATTAGTATATCGTGCTCCTATGCCTTGTGGCAGGGTTATAGCCGTATCAAGCGCAAGCAAGCATCCAGAGGAAGCGTTCTATGTTGCCAAACTTCTTTCCGATGATTTTTCTATTGATGATGTTTCCACTCCAGATACCGGTCTTGACCCATATAGGAAATCTCATTTCAATAATCCGGGAGCTTTTTCAGGATTTGCACCAGAAAAAGAGGCATTAGAATATTTGGCAGCCATTGATAACAATTTAACTTACGGTTTCCCAGATTTAAGTCTTCCTGGTTCTGCAGAATATATTGATGTATTAGAACTAAATCTTGGGAAAGCTTACACAAAAGCATTATCACCAAAAGAAGCCCTTGATGCTGTAGCCAAAGAATGGGATAGTATAACTGATAGGTTAGGAAGAGCCAACCAGATAAGAATTTACGGAGATCTTTTACAGAGCTGGAAAGAGGTTGGATTAATCGATTAAGGGTTAGAGCTTGAATTGTTTTATGTTTTTAGGGGAACGGGAGGTTCTCGTTCCCCTATTAAATTTCAAGTGAGAAAGAGGGATTAAGATGAAAGAAATATCAACAAATGTTTTAATAGGAAGAAATAATTTTGCAAAAAGGATAACTTTGCCTTCAATTATTATCCTGGTGGTTACTGTTGTGGGACCTTTGGGATTTTTGCTCTATTCAAGCTTCTTTGATTGGAATCTTACAGTTCCTGCTCCTCCAAGATTTGCCTGGTTTTATAATTTCGGATTAGTTTTTAAAGACTTAAGATTTTGGAATGCTTTTAAAAATACTTCAGTATTGATGATAGCAGGAATAATTACCCAATCTGTTTTGGGTTTAATTCTCGCCTTTCTTCTTAATAGGAATTTTAGATTTAAAAAACTCGCTATAACCATTTTAGCTTTACCAATAATGGTTACCCCGGTAGTTTTGGGATTTAATTGGAGAATCATATATCATGAACATTATGGTCCATTAAATTATATAATTCGACTTATAGGAGGAGCTGGTTCATCTTGGATTGCTGATCCAAAATTAGCCTTATTTTCAATATTTTTAGTTGATACCTGGCAGTGGACCCCCTTTGTTACTTTAATTTTACTTGCAGGCTTACAGTCTATACCTCGTCAAGTATATGAAGCTACCGATGTAGATGGCGCTACAGGATGGCAGACCTTCTGGCGTATTACCCTGCCTCTTCTTCGTCCTATGTTTGTTTTGGTAGTACTTTTTAGAACTATTTGGATTTTTAAAATTTTTGATCCAGTTTATATTCTCACTGGAGGAGGCCCTGGCATTGCAACAGAAACACTTAGTTTATACACTTATGTAAGCTGGGTAAAATATTGGAGAGTTGGTTACACTTCAGCCTTGGCGTTAGTTCAATTAATAATAATGACTGTTATAGCTATGATCTTTGTGAGAAAGGTTATGCAAAGGAGGAGAGTATAAATGAATATGAATGATAAAAAAATTGAAAAATTTAGACAAAGAGAAAAAAGAAAAAAGTTAAACAGTTTATTTCAAAACTTATTACTTACTTTTTTTGTTGTTCTTTTTGGTTTTCCTATCTATTGGATTTTTATAGGGGCTTTTAAAGAAAAAGGAGAATTTTTTCATTTTCCTCCTATTTTTTGGGTTAATAATTTTAGTTTTGAAAACTTTACCAGTGCTCTTTCTTTGGGAGGTTCCAAAGGAGTAGTGGATAGTCTTATTGTAGCTTGTATTGGTACTGTTTTAGTGGTAATCCTTGCTCTTTTTGCCGGTTATGGATTAGGAAGATTTAAATTTGGAGGTCCAAATTTATCTTTCTTTGTGCTTTCTCTGCTCTTTGCCCCACCCATAATTGCCGTATTACCGCTGTTTATTATTTTCAGGTATTTAAAGATAGTTGATACTTATATTGCTTTAATATGGTCTTATTTCTTAATTAACTTACCCTTTGCTATATGGCTTATTAAAGGATTTATAGAAGACCTACCCGAGGAGATTGAGTCAGCGGCTTTAGTGGATGGGTATTCTCGTTTTGGGGCTTTTCGGAAGGTTACCCTTCCCTTAATAATTCCTGGAGTGGTGGTGTCAGCGTTATTTGTATTTGTTTTTGCCTGGAATGAATTTCTTTTTGCTCTTATGTTTACCAGAGCAAATGTGAGAACTCTACCGGTAGTTCTTTCGGAATTAATTGGGGGTCACGGAATTCAATGGGGAGAATTATCGGCTCTTTCTCTGCTTGCAATTATTCCTGGAGTTATTTTGGTAGTATTTTTCCAGAAATATTTAGTAAGGGGCTTAACCTTTGGAGCGGTAAAAGGATAGTTGGAGGTGATTTATTTGAAAAAAAGTAAGATTGTAATTGTAGGAAGTTATAATACAGATTTAATGTCCAAGACTCCCTGGCTTCCAAAACATGGAGAGACCGTTTTAGGAGGGCCATTTAAATTAGGTCCCGGAGGAAAAGGCTCTAACCAGGCTGTAGCAGCAGCAAGATTAGGTGCTGAAGTTTGTTTTGTAGGTTGTATAGGGGCAGATTATTTTGGCGAGGTTGCCAGGAATAATTTTATTAAAGAGAAAATTAACATTGATTATCTTAAAGTAAGCAAAACTCAGCACACGGGTATGGCTTTTATTTTAGTAGATGATAAAACTGCTGAAAATATGATAGTGGTAGCTCCTGGGTCTAATATGGAAATAGATATTCCATTAGTAGAAAGTGCAAGAGATATCATTGTGAGTGCAGATGTAGTACTGTTGCAATTAGAAATTCCGGTGGAAATTGTAGAATATGTTATAAAATTAGTTTATAAGTCTAATAATACTATTTCCATTCTTAATCCTGCCCCGGGGCAGAAGTTAGAGAAAAATATTTTACAGAAAGTATCTTTAATTACTCCCAATAGAAGTGAGCTGGAACTAATTACTAATCGAAATGTTAATACAGTTGAAGAAGCTGAAAAAGCTGCCAAGGAAATTATATCTGCTGGAGTAAAAGATGTTGTTGTTACCTTAGGTAAAGAAGGAGCTTTAGTAGTAAATTCTAAAGAAACTACTCATGTACCTACTTTCGAAGAAGTAAAGATTGTAGATTCTACAGGAGCAGGAGATGCTTTTAATGGCGGCTTAGCTATTACTCTTTCAGAAGGAAAGAGCTTGGTGGAAGCGACTTATTTTGCTAATGCTGTCGCTAGTCTCAACGTAACCAAAATTGGTACTGCTCCTGCTATGCCCTATCGCAAAGAAGTGGAGGAGTTTCTAAAAAATCATTTACAATAAAATAGAAAACAAAAAATATATTCTAAAGAAAGGAGGAATGGGGTTATTTATCCTGATTAAAATGAGAGATTATAAAGCAAGTTATAAAATTTTGAAGTCCTCTTTGGAAGAAAAGGGAGTTAATGTAAGTAAAGTCGAGAAAAAGTTAAAGGCATTAAAGATTGAAACTCCAAGTTGGGGTTATTCAGATTCAGGAACACGTTTTGCAATTTTTAAGCAAAAAGGAGCTGCCAAGAGTGTAAAAGAAAAAATCCAGGACGCAGCAGAAGTACATAAGGTAACCGGTATATGCCCATCTGTGGCTTTACATATCCCTTGGGATATGACTGATAATTGGAATGCTCTTTTAGAATATTCTCTCTCTTTGGGAATAAAACCGGGAGCAATAAATCCTAATTTATTTCAGGACCAGGATTATAAATTGGGGAGTCTTTGTAATCCTGATAGAAAAGTGAGGAAAAAAGCCATTAATCATGTTCTGGAGTGTATAGAAATTGCTAAGACACTTAAATCTAAGGATATTTCTCTTTGGTTAGGTGATGGAACCAATTATCCCGGACAGGACGATATGAGAGAGAGAAAGCACAGATTGGAAGATAGCTTGAAAGAGATTTACGATAATTTACCAGATGATATGCGCATACTTATAGAATATAAATTCTTTGAACCGGCTTTTTATAATACCGAGATTGCTGATTGGGGTATGGCATATAATCTGTGTATGAAACTGGGTAATAGGGCAATGGTATTGGTCGATTTGGGGCATCATGCTTTAGGTACCAATATAGAACAGATAGTAGCCTATCTTTTAGATGAGGGAAAGTTGGGAGGATTCCATTTTAATAATAAGAAATATGCTGATGATGACCTTACGGTTGGTTCTATAAATCCTTATGAATTTTTCCTTATTTTCAACGAATTGGTATCAGCAGAAGAGGATGGAATAAAAGCGAATATAGCTTATATGATAGACCAGTGTCACAATCTTAAACCAAAAATTGAAGAAATGATCCAAAGTGTTGAAAATATTCATGACCTAATAAATAACGAGGGCATAAGTCCTGTCTCTTATACACATCTGACGCTGCCGACGAACATACACAGAGAGATAGAGGGAGACGGCAGAGCCGCAGAGCAAAGAAAAATA
>NCRO01000517.1 GCA_002849045.2 Candidatus Sediminicultor secundus | reverse complement strand
GTAGTGGCTTGCGATACAGTTCAAGCAGGTATAAATGATATTGTTTTCTATGAAGGCGGCAGAGAGGCGGCCTTAGGACTTAAAAATTGGTTCAACCCTTCCGATCTGACTATTATGGGTATAGTTGATCAGGTAAATATTGGAGAGTAATTATGATTTTAGGTAAGGTAATCGGTAATGTTGTTTCAACCATAAAGCTTCCGGTTTATCAAGGTTACAAGATTTTAATCGTACAACCTGTAAATGATAAAGAAGAGCCACAAGGTAAAAGTATTTTAGCTTTGGATACTGTGCAGGCAGGGGTGGGAGATACGGTCCTGGTGATTGATGAAGGGAATTCTTCTCGTTTGATTATGAACAATTCGACTGCCCCGGTTAGAACTATGATTGTAGGAATTGTCGATGCAATTAAATAAAGTTGAGAACAAGGTTAAAGGAAATGACTGATAGTATAAATAGAATAAAAATTATCCAGAATGTGGTTAGTGGATTGCATTTTACTACTACCCCTGAAAAAGCCCAACCTGCTCCCAATAATGTTCGAGATAAAGTGGGGTGTGTTGCTATTGGTTCAGATCATGGTGGATTTGAGGCCAAAGAAATTATTAGAGATTATTTGCGCGCTATTGGATATCGAGTTACAGATGTCGGAACTTTTAGTAAAGATAGTGTGGATTATCCTGATTTTGCCCTTAAAGTGGCCAAGAAGGTGGCCAGCGGGGAATGCGAAAGAGGAATTATGATCGATGGAGCTGGAATTGGTTCTTCAATGGTCTGTAATAAAGTTAAAGGGGTAAGAGCGGCCCTATGTTATAATCTAAAAACCATCATAAACAGCAGAGAACATAATAATGCAAATGTTCTAACTTTAGGTGGCCCATTACACGCTCCGGATGAATTACGCGAAATGGTAAAACTCTGGTTGGAAACTACTTTTGCTGGTGGAAGACATTGGAAAAGAGTCAATAAAATAATGGCTGCAGAAAGAGGAAATTAAATTCTATTTTATGATTGTAACCCAAAAAGTAAACAAAAT
>NCRO01000516.1 GCA_002849045.2 Candidatus Sediminicultor secundus | reverse complement strand
TATTAATATCATTTAGCATTTTTTTGGCGGAGCCAATACCAGAATGCTTAGTAATGTAGCCCCCGAGAAATTGAAACTGGAAGCTCAAGGTTTTAGTGAAATTACCAGGATATTTTTTGAAAGAGTGGCAAAAAAGGAGCTAAGATGGTGTGGTACAATGTTCCCCAATCAGGCAAATGCCCAGGAAGCGAACATGTCGGTTTCAGAATATGAAGATTTTGTCTACGGAGCAAGTTATATCGACAGCAAAGACCCCATAGCAGAATGGAAAAAAATAAAAAAGAAACAGGAAGGTATATGTAAAATGTTGATTGGCAAAAAACATCTTAGAATAGTTTCTAAAGATACTGATTTAAAGATGTCTATTGAAGGGAGAAAATGGGTGAACTGCTGCGGAAGATTGAATTTTCCCGATGGCGAAGTCTTTACCGGGCCGGTAGAAGATAGTGTAGAAGGCCATATAAGATTCAGCTTCCCCGGTATATATGGGGGAAGAGAAATCGAGGATATTCAATTGACCTTTGAGAGAGGAAAGGTAATAAAAGCGGTGGCAGCCAAGGGACAGAAGCTGTTGGAGCAGATTCTTGAAACAGATAAGGGAGCAAGGTATGTAGGGGAAATAGCAGCAGGTACAAATTATAATATAAAGAAATTTACCAAGCATATGTTGTTTGACGAGAAGATTGGAGGGACAGTTCATCTGGCAATCGGAAGGTCTATCCCTGAGTCATTAGGCAAAAATCAATCGGCCATACACTGGGATATGCTCTGTGATATGAAAAAGGGTGGTAAAATTTACGCGGATGGTGAGCTGATTTACAAAGATGGTAATTTTTTGATATAGAATACCCTTTTTTTCACAATTAATTGAGCAGTTAAATTGATATTTGAAGAAAATATTGAAAATTATAAAGATAGTGAATATCGGACATTAAGTTTTTTACTTCATCGAAAGTAGTTACCATAAACTTCCCAAAAAAAGAGGATTTTTAAAACTTTTGTCGTATATATAAAAAAATGCAAGGGTAGGCAAAGTATTTGGACATTTAATCTAAAAATGCTAAATGATATTAATAATTGGAAGTAAGAGAAAGAAAATGGAGACAATTAAAGAACAGATTCAAGAAATGATAAATCGTGAGACCTGTGCATGGAACGAAAAAGACGCAGAAACATTGGTATCGATATTTCACCCTGATATGGTTTGGCCGTGGCCTAAAAATGAAAATGCACATAATCCCGTTGATTGGATATTCCCATTTGGCAGGTATAACCGAAAACGCTGGAAAGATAACTGGCAAAGCTTTTTTAATGCTCATGAATTAATTCATAATAATAGGGATACAGTAAAAATAACAGTCTCTGAGCAAGGCGACGGAGCTTTTGCCGTTGTAGAAATAGACACATTATGGCGAGATAAAAATGGCAATGAATCTCATTGGAAAGGTACTGTCAGTAAAGGATTTACAAAAATGAAAGATGGTTGGAAGTTGATTATGCATACAGGTGTTCTAAAATATTGAGAAATACTTTCATAATTCCTGCGGTAGTGGGTGGAAGAAGAGGAGAGATGTATTTTGCTAAAACCAAAGAAAATAAAACCAGGATCACGAATTGCAATTATTTCACCTTCAAATGGACTTCCTTTTTTATTCCCTTATATTTATGAATTAGGGTTAAAAAATTTGAAAGAAATATTTGGTTTTGAAATAGTTGAAATGCCCACTGCAAGGATGTCTCCGGATGAACTTTATAAAAATCCAAAATTGCGAGCAGACGATATAAATCGCGCTTTTGCAGATGATAGTATCGATGGAGTTATCACTTCAATAGGAGGTTATGAATCTGTACGAATTCTAAAGTATTTAGATATTGATATAATCAAAAAGAATCCAAAGCTTATTATGGGTTTTTCAGATGCTACTACTTTCTTATCTTATCTAAATTATTTAGGAATGATAACATTTTACGGCCCTTCGGTAATGGCTGGATTTGCACAGCTCAAACATCTTCCTTCTCAGTACATAGAGCATATTAAAAGAATTTTATTCTCAGATCACTTCCCTTATAACTATACTCCTTATGCAAAATGGACTAATGGTTATAAAGAATGGAGCAATAAGGATACTTTGGGAAAGTGTACGGAATTTTTTAATAATGAAAATGGGTGGACTTTCTTACAGGGAAAAGGAATTGCCCAAGGTCGTCTTTGGGGTGGCTGTATCGGAGTTTTAGAATGCATCAAGTCAACTGATTATTGGCCCGATAAAACTTTCTGGAATGATAAGGTTTTGTTTTTGGAAACATCTGAAGAAAAGCCTTTGCCAAGCCAAGTAGGATGTATGCTAAGAAATTATGGCATTCAAGGAATACTCGGGAAGGTAAAAGGTGTTGTTTTTGGTAGGGCAAAAGATTATTCGCATAAAGAAAAAGAGGAATTTAACAAGATTATCTTAAGTGTAATAAGGGATGAGTTCAATGTGAGTGATATTTCTGTAATTGTTGATATGGACTTTGGCCATACTGATCCGAAGTTAATTTTACCTTTAGGGTGTATGGTTAGTCTTAATCCAAAAACAAAAGATATTACGTTAACAGAAAATCCCTTTAACTAAGTAAATAGGGTCAAGAGGAACACATTAAATTTACCTGAAAGGAGGAAAGAGAATATGAATACTAAAACAATTTTATGGTTTACTATTATCGGAAGTATTGCCATTGCTTTCTTGAGCTGGATTGTTTATGGAGAGAGCACATTCAAAATAGTATTCAGTGCTATTTTATTAGTCGCTGCCATCTTTTATTTTATCGATTTCTCGAAAAGAAAGAAAACCGGCAGTTTAATTGCAACTTTATTTTTTCTGTCTGTTGCCTTTACGCTTCTTCTTACCTTTTGTTTACCAAATATATTCTCTCTGGCTTTTGCAATGATATCTTTGATATTATTTATTACTCTTATTTATACCTTTTTTAACATAGCGAATTATTATTAAAAGGAAAGAATATAATGAAAACTAAAACCAAATCTAATA
>NCRO01000515.1 GCA_002849045.2 Candidatus Sediminicultor secundus | reverse complement strand
CCCAATTTACCGCGTAACCGGTAAGCATAATTAGGACAAATACGATAATCACAATGCTCCAAATTCGAGCAATCCACCGCAGCCTAAATTCAATTTTATTCATACTTTGGCCTTCCTTTCAGCTTTAATTAAAAAAACCTCATAAGAAGGAAGAATATTTTTTTCGGTCAGTATCATCAGTAAATATCTTTTGCCGATAATTCTCTCTTTGGTTAATATGTTGCGATTACCCTACCCCACTTCAACGGCCCGTGCTATTCTTGGTATATCTATTATATGTCTTCGTAGAAGTGATATCAATGAAAGTAGGTGCCTGTCCCTATTTATTTTTACTATTTTTATCTTTATAGAAAATGGGACCTGTTGTCTCTATTTATTTAGTCTCAACATTTGACAAAGGGTTGGAGAAATCCTGCTTTTTGAAACAAAAAAGCCCTTCAGCAAAATACCAAAGAGCTTAATTATTCAAACAGTATCCTTTATCTGCTTTTCCTGTTGTATTGTCACGATAGCAGGAGTATACCGATGACGTATGGCAGTAAAACCAACAATGCCATCAGGGGATGTCCACGTTGTGTCATGTTACGACTATCCCAGTTGAAGAGATAAATCGCCAGTCCAAAGGCCAATGCTCCGCTCGCCAGCAGGATGATGAGTGACCCTATTGGATTAAAATCGGCAGTCAAATCCTGAGTCAACCCCCTAAAGGCGTTCATAGCATGGGTGGCTGGTAAAAGCTGAGCGATTTTACCCATTGCCTCAGGCAACATACTATAGGATATCATCATTCCGCCCAAAAGCATCGAGGGCAGAAAAATCAACTGTGACCACAGCACCGTCATCCTCGAACTGGACGAAACCATGGCGATCAGTACGCTGAGCCCGGCACAGGCAAAGGCCATCAGAAGGAATGTCCCGACAAAACCAAGCCAATTGACCGGTAGTGGTGCATCGAAAAACAGGGGCGCTGTGGTGGTAATGATGATAGTTACCACTGCTGTATGCAAGATGGTAGTTAGTGCCGGGATGACCAGGATGGAGAAGGCCGGCACACCATTAATTTTATAGTTGCGAAAAATGCCGGCTTCTCGGGCCGTCACTAATGGGTCGGGTAATCCCAGTAGTGTGGCTGCCATGATGGCAAAGACAACCATCGCCGGGATCATTGTTTCACGAAAAGCGGGATTTATTCCGGTCATAAGCAGTCCCATCATAGCGTAGAAACCTAAGGGGAACAGGTAGTTCATTAAAAGTAAGGTCTTATTGCGGATCCCGGTACGGAACTCGAATGAGAAGTGATTTATAAAAGCATTCATTGGACACCTCCTGAGGCTGTGATTTCCAGAAAACGATCTTCCAGAGAAGGTCGCTCTACACGCAAATCGACCAGGGTGTCCTCCTGGGCTTCGACCTGGGCGATAATAGACGAAACTGTAGGGCCGATATCGGTACTGTAGTAAATGACATACTCATCTTTTACTATGCGCTTACTCACAGCCGGGAAGTTGAGGTCAGGGTCAGACAGGCTGGAGCCTTTTGTACGAACGGAGATTTTGGTAAAACCCGCACCGGTTGCGGTTAACTCAAGAGGGGTGCCGGTAGCAGCAATCTTGCCGTGCAGTAAAATCGCCAGACGGCCCGCCATTTCATTTGCTTCTGCCATATCGTGTGTGGCAAGGATGATGGTAGTTCCCGCTTTTTGTAGTTCGCGCATCAGATTGTGTAGTTCGATACGTGAGGCAACATCAAGGCCGGCAGTAGGCTCATCCAGAAAGAGCACGGGAGGTTTGTGGGCAACCGCCAGGGCCAACCCCAGGCGACGCTGTTGACCGGCAGATAGTTGATAATACTGTGTTCTCCTCTTCTCTTTCAGGCCAAAACGGTCCAGCAAGTCATAGCACGGGGCTACACCGTGGTAGGCGCAGAAGAACTTCATCGCTTCGTCGAGGTTAATGCTATCTGGCAGGCCTGAGGTCTGTAACTGCACACCGATCAGGTTGCGCAGCTTTCGCGACTGGCGAGCGGGATCCACGTCCATGACTCGCAATGATCCGCCATCGGGGACGCGTAGTCCCTCCAAACTCTCCAGCGTACTGGTTTTTCCCGCTCCGTTAGGTCCTAGAAGGCCGAAGATTTCACCTCGCTGCACCTCAAAGCTGATACCATCCACGGCAACGAGATCGCCGTAGATTTTACGAAAGTCTCTGACTTGTATTACAGGTTCGTTCATAGAATATTTCTCCTTGTTCTTATTTATAGTGGTTAATATTACTAGGGAATGTTACCGGTGTCAAATCTTTATTCTTGACAGTCAATTAAACTATTTGTCAAGGATAAAGATTTGACACCATTTACTTTCTCATCCATTTTTATTTCAGTGACTTATTCAATGATTTGTGAACTTGTGAAGCCCCAATTCCTCCCAATTCCTCTTTATGTTATACAATAGTCTTCTATTCGGTGCCCTGAAATACCCTGCCCAAGCTTGCCGGTGCCGCAAATCTTCTCGCACCACCCCAGATTAAAAGAACGAGAAGTGTGAGAACATAGGGAAACATTTCCAAAATAAAGGGTGAAATACCTGATCCCCGTGCCTGGAGCTGAAGTTGAAGCCCTTCTGCAGCACCAAACAAAAATGCACCGGCAATCGCACGGAGGGGATGCCATTTCGAGAATATTACCAGTGCAATGG
>NCRO01000514.1 GCA_002849045.2 Candidatus Sediminicultor secundus | reverse complement strand
CCCCCTGCGAATAGGGCTTGATATTGTACAAAAGAGGGATTTCGGCCGGCGGCAAATGCCGCTGTTGGATTCTCGCCAACAGCCCTTACGCTCAATCCCCAGCGTGTATAAAAGAGGAGGAGCCATACTAAAAAGGCAACTGGTATAGCTACATACACTAAAATATCATAGTTAAAAAGGGTACTGCCCGCCACCCAGGGAAGCTCAGTCAGTATAGGGATAGGAATTTTTTGCAATCCTTTAATCATGGCTCCCACATAGGGCCTGCCTATTAAAGCACTGACTCCGAAGGCAAGAAACATCATGGTAAGACCGCTGGCAAGCTGATTTGCCCGACGGGTTACCACCAGATAGCCAAACAATAAGTTAAATACACCACCGGCAAGGGCAGCAACTAATAGTCCAAGGCTCGCACTACCTGTCGCCGCTGTGACTGCAAAGCCGGTTGAAGCGCCAATCAGTAGAATACCTTCCAGGCCAAGATTGACGATTCCAGAGCGCTGTACAATAATTTCGCCTAAGGTAGCATAGAGCAAACTGGTGCCAGTGAGAAGCGAGCTGGAAAAAACTCCCCGTAAAAAAATACTTATCATTTTTTCTTTCCTTTCAAAGCCGGTTTAGCCAGAACCACAAACAATATTAATGAAAAGAGAACGTTAATAACCGCATAAGGAACCCCCTGGGTGATCTGGAGGGTATCTCCCACTGAAGTTATTACAGCAAAAACAAAAGCCATTAATAGAATCCCGATAGGACTTCCTCCCGTGATCCAGCTGAGAAGAAAACCTTTATATCCATACCCCTGGGAGAGACCGATTCTCAAACGGCCATGTATTGCCGTCACCTCTGCCATACCTGCAAGGCCGGCTATTCCACCACCAATAAAGAGAACGATCAGAATATACCATTGCAGGCGAATACCCATCCGTTCCGCAGCCTCCGGGTTACCTCCGATTGCGCGAATTTCAAGACCCCATTTCGTATATTTCATAAAAAACCAGAATAATAAAAGAGCCACAATGGCAAAGATAAAACCTAAATGGATCCTGGTTCCGGTGATTACGGGCAAACGGGCGGCATCGACAAAGGCCGGGGTTTGTGGGTATGCCGCGCTTTCGGCAGACCTCCAGGGACCAAAAACTGATAGACTTATAATAAGCGGAGCAATAAAATTCAACAGCAAAGTAGAAATTGTTTCATTAACCAGCTTTTTTGCCTTGAGCAAACCGGGAATAGCAGCCCATAATGCGCCTCCCAAGAACCCAAATAACATTAGAACAGGAATAAATATAATTTTTGGCAAGCCTTGAAAGGTAAGAGCCGCCCAGGTTGCCAGCCATCCTCCCATAAAGAGCTGACCTTCTCCCCCGACATTAATCAAATTCATCTTCGATGGCAGGGCTACTGCTACTGCGGTAAGCATTATGGGTATCATTTGAACCCATAATTCACTGAAACCGTAAAAACTACCAAATATGGAGGTGAAAGTATCGGCATATGCACGAATAGGATTCTTGCCTGCAATAAACAGAACAAGACCAAATACGGTAAATGCAAAAAGAATAATGACCAGATATCTAAGGAAAGTTTCTGCCATGCTTTTTTTGGTTGTTGGGACTTTTAACAGAGATACGAGTTTATTATCCATTTTACCCTCTTGCTCCGGTCATTAAATGACCAATATTAACCATATTGGTTTCTTCCGGTTTATAATGTCCGACCATCTTTCCCTGATACAAAACTATGAGCCGGTCACTCATAGAGAACAGTTCTTCCAGATCATCCGAAATCAGAATTATCCCACATCCGGAATCTCTGAACCGCATCAATACCTGCCGTACAGCTGTTGTAC
>NCRO01000051.1 GCA_002849045.2 Candidatus Sediminicultor secundus | reverse complement strand
AGCGCTATGTGAATTTCTTCTAAAATATCCTGATAATTGTTTACTAATTTTGCTCCCTGTTTTATTAAATTGTGTGAACCGTTGGATAACGGAGAGTTTATATTTCCCGGAATTGCAAATACTTCCCTGCCCTGGTCGAGGGCAAAATCAGCAGTGATTAAGGCACCGCTCTTTTCAGCTGCTTCTACTACCACTGTTCCCAGACTTAATCCGCTGATAATGCGATTCCTGCGGGGGAAATTCTGTCTCTCCGGTAGAGTAGAAAAAGGAAACTCACTTATTATTGCTCCTGATTCTTGTATCTCTTGAGCCAACCTTCTATTTTCGGGAGGATATATATGGTCAATGCCGCAACCCAATACTGCTATGGTCCGACTGTTTACTGAAAGTGCGCCTTTGTGGGCGGCTGTATCTATTCCCCGGGCCATTCCGCTGATTATGGTTAACCCGGCTAAAGCCAAATCTTTGCTTAATTTTTCGGCAACCATTTTTCCGTAGTAGGTGGCTTTTCTTGAGCCCACGATGGAGATAGAGTTTTTGTCTGCTTCAACGATAGTTCCCTTAAAATATAAAACCGGGGGAGGATAATGAATTGTTTTTAAGTTTTCGGGATATAGGGCATCTTCTATGGTTAATACATTGACTTTATGTTTATGTATTAAATCTAATTCCTGTTCGGGGTTGATACTGTTTTTTTCTTCGAAGAGTCTTGAAGATATTTTACTGCTCAAATTTAGTACTCTGGATATTTCTCCTGATTTTGCCTGCCAGGCAGCATCGACTGAGCCAAAGTATTCAAGTAATTTGTAAAATCTTTTTGGACCAATGTCCGCTATTTTATTCCAGGCCAGCCAGTATTTTAATGAATTTTTTTTCAAGTGATGTTCCTCCAATTTTTTAAGTTACAAGATGCAAGGTGCGAGTCAATTTAATCTACCAGTCTGTCGGTCTTCCGGTCAATTTAGTTAACCAGTCCACCGGTTGAGAATGTAGGGGCACGATGCATCGTGCCTATGATAATCAAAATACAATAATACAAGGAGGGCACAATTCATTGTGCCCCTACAAATTGCTACTGATTTTTTCTCCTTCTCTTATTCTCTTTCTTTTTCTTTACTATATACTTATTTCTTAACTCGATACTCAATACTATATACTCGATACTTGCTTCCTAACGCTATACGCTATATTGACTAATAAGGTCCTTTGCTAACTAGTAGATTGACATTTTTGCTGTTTGAATTTATATTTCCCGGCTCAGGGGTTTGGGCAATAACCACGTCCTTGGGGACGGAAAAGTGCTTAGTGTAGGCAATTCTGCCTAAAATCAGGCCAAATTCTTCGATAAGGACAGTGGCTTCTTTCAACCCTTTATTTTTGAGGTCAGGAATGGTTAGGGTAATAATATTGCTCCCTTTGCTTACTACCACATAAACTTCTCTGTTCTTTTTTACTTCCGCCCCGCTGGCCGGATCCTGGGTGATAATTTTATTCCGTGAGATTCTTTCGTCAAATTCCTCACCGGAGACATAAATCTTTAGTCCGGCATCATACAATTTTTCCTGAGCAACATTTAATTGGTCACCGATTACCGAGGGGACTACGGTATCGGAAACATCAAACATGTTTTGGAATGCCAGAAGAGCAGATAGCGCCCCGGCACCCACTAGGAAAATTATAAAAGCCGTGGTGAGAAATGATTTAAAAATAAAACGAAAGATTTTCCCTATCCAATCCATTTATAACCCTACTCTTTTCTTATCATTTTTGCCATAAAGAATCCATCCAGATCTAAATCCGAATTAGAAAGCCCGGGGAGTATCTGAATAAATTTCTTTTGGTTGTGATGACCTGATTCATAGACCGGTAATTTTCGTTCTTTTATAAATTTACTTAAATCTTCTAACTTGAAATCAGGATGTTTCTCTAAAAATCTGCTTACTGCTTCCTCATTCTCTTCCGGTTCGGTACTGCAGGTAGAATATACTAATCTCCCGCCGATTTTCAGGTAATTGGAAGCGATGTCCAGTATCTTCCCCTGTAGTTCGGATAACTGCTCAAATCTTTTTGAGTCATAAGTTTGCCATCTCAAATCAGGTTTTCTCCTTATCACTCCCAGGCCGGTACAGGGAACATCTATTAAAACTTTATCTGCTGCTTTTAGATATTTTTCAACTAATATAGCGCCATTGCTCTGCCTGGTCTTTACTATATCTATTCCTAATCTTCGGCAGTTATCTTTTACCATTAATAATCTTGACTTATTACTGTCCATTGCCAGGATGTCGCCTTTATTTGCCATTAATTGGGCAAGATGGGTGGTCTTCCCTCCCGGTGCACTGCAAATATCGATTACGAATTCACCGGGTGAAGGGCCGAGCAGATGAGAGACCAGTATCGATGCCTCATCCTGAATTTGAAATAGTCCCTCCCGGTAAGCAGGAAATTTAGTGACATTGGGAAGTCCTTTAACCTGCAGTGCTTCTTTGGTAAACAGCCCTTCTCTTACCGAAATGTTCTCTTTTTCTAAAATTCCTTTTAAATTAGAGCGGGATACTTTAAGGGTATTAGTTCTAATCACTAAAGTTGGTATTTTATTATTAGCCTGACATATTTTAACCGTATCGGCAAAACCAAATCTTTTTAACCAGCGCTCGACTATATGCAGAGGGTGTGAATAAATCGTGGAAATATACAGAGCGGTCTCTTTTCCTTTATCCGGCCAGCGAATATTCTCTCTGTTTCGAATAATATTTCTTAAAAGACCGTTCACAAATTTAGCTATCCCGGGATTCCCGTATTTTTTTGCTAATTGGACAGATTCATTACACACCGCATAATCAGGAACTTTGTCTAAAAATAGCAGCTGGTAAACACCCATTCTTAATATATTTCTAATCAATACTGCTGTTTCCGATAGAGCTTTAGTAGAAAATTGAGATAGAGCCCAGTCTAATTTATTTCGGTTTCTTACCACTCCGTAGGTTATCTCGGTGATAAAGGCCGCGTCTCTGGTGGAAATTTTCTTTTTATCCAATGACTTACTTAACAGAATATTGATGTAGCCCTGCTTTGAATCAATTTTAACCAAAATAGTTAGTATAGTTTCTCTTATGGGATCAACTTTTGTTTTTTTCATAGACCTGATTTACTTTATATTCCCTTCTATCTTCTATTTCTCAGCACTATAAGTCGTAACAGCTGAAAGACTGCCACCGAGGTAGCAGCCACATAGGTTAACGCGGCGGCGCTTAAAACTTTTTTAACCGAATTAATTTCTTCTGTATCCGAAACAATATTTGCCCCAATCAACAGGTTTACTGCTCTCTTACTGGCATCAAATTCGACCGGTAAAGTGACTAACTGAAACAGGACAGCTAAGGAAAAGGCCATAATTCCGATATCCATCAGGGCGGGAAAACTGAAGATAAAGCCGACTAAAAACAGGGGGATCGCCATATGTGAGCCGATATTGGTGACCGGTACCAGATTACTGCGAAGGGAAAGCGGAAAATAATTTTTGGCATCCTGAAGGGCATGACCGATCTCGTGGGCTACAATCCCCTGGGCAGCTAATGATTTACCATAATAAATTTCTTTGGAGAGGCCCAGCTTTTTCTGCCTGGGGTCATAGTGGTCAGAAAGACGGCCTTCTATCGGTTCTATCTTGATATTGCTCAAATTGTGTCTCAATAACAGTTCCTCGGCTGTTTCCTTCCCGTTTAATCCGTTTTTGGCTAATATTTTTGAATATTTTAAATAGGTTGTTTTTACCTTGTATTGGGCATAAAGGGTTAAAATTATGGCCGGTATTAAAATAAATATGGTGCTGTCGAAAAAGAACATAAAAACCTCCTATTGTTCACCAGCAGGAGCACAATGAGTCAAGCTATTACTGGTAATAAACGATACCCCTAAAATAATTGGGTGCAACCATATCTTCTTGTAGGGGCACAATGAATTGTGCCCTTCTTTGTTTGTATTTTTCCGTTTACTGTGGGCACGATGCATCGTGCCCCTACATTTTAGTAGACGGACGAGACGCCTTTTTACGTTTAACGGGCTTGATGAATCAAGCTACTACCTTTTCATAAAAAGCAGTGTCCTGTGTATATTTTATATACATTACTCGCCTAATATTTCTCCTGCTTTGATTTTATAACCGTTGATAAATTGCTCAGCGGTCAATTCTTTTGAGCCGGCGGGAATCAGCTTTAATATTTTTATAATACCCTTATCCCCGGTAGAGATTAAAATTGCATCTTTTTCGGTTTTAGCTACCCTTCCGGGTTTGGGGGAATCTGTATCCGCTTCATTCTGATAATCATTCAGAAGTCTTGCCCGGGTAATTTTCAGTTTTCTGCCCTGGTAATAGGTAAAGGCACCGGGGTAGGGAATAGTTCCTCTGATTAAATTATAAACCTTTTCTCCCTTATCACTCCAGTCTATTTTACCGTCTTCTTTGTTCATCTTTCGGGCAAAAGTTGCCGGTTTATTATCCTGGAAGATTCTTTCTATCTTCCCGCTTTTTATTTTTTCTAAAAGTTTGGGGAGAGATCTGGCGCTTAAATCGGATAACCTGTAGTAAAGTTCCCCGTAGGTCTCATCCGCCAAAATGTCTATCTTCTCCTGAAAGATGATTTCACCGGCATCTACTTTCTCCTTCATAAACATAAAAGTTATCCCGGTCTCCTTTTCGCCGTTTATAATAGCCCGGTTAATAGGGGCGGCACCCCGATATTTAGGCAAGAGGGAGCCGTGGATATTTATACAGCCTATTTTAGGAATATTTAAGATATGACCGGAAAGAATCTGGCCATAAGCGACTACCAGGATAATATCCGGGTTGAATTCTTTTATTCTCTTTATAGATTCCTCATCATTGATGTTTTCCGGCTGAAATACTTCCAGCCCCTTATCGAGGGCTATTTTTTTTATGGGAGTGGGCAATATTTT
>NCRO01000513.1 GCA_002849045.2 Candidatus Sediminicultor secundus | reverse complement strand
CTCAAGGATAGAAGTATGAAAAAAATATTTGATAAATGGATAATTTATATAATACTTTCACTGATTGCTATCCCATTTCTGATAATGTACATTGCTTTCTTTGCGCAAGCTTTTAGTAAAGGGATGTCACTCGGCATCATTCCTCAAAAATTAAGTTTCTCTAACTTTAGTTTCCTATGGAGTACGATTCCATGGGGTTTAGAGAAAACCAGAATATGGGGTATTTTTTTAAACACTTTCCTTTTTGCTTCCATATCAGGTCTTGCAGTAACAGTTGTTTGTACATTGACAGGTTATGCTTTGTCCAGGATCGAATTTCGCGGAAAGGCTTTTTTCTTATCGATGCAGTTAATACTCCATGCCATTAGTGGACAAATCCTTTTAATAGCCATATTTTTCTTGTTACTGTATACAAAACTCTTATATAAAATTCCCGGCGTTGCATTAGCAAGAGCTTCACTGGAAATACCGTTAGGAGTTTGGATGATAAAGGGATTTTTTGATGCAGTGCCCTGGGATATAGAAAGATCTGCTATGATAGACGGCTGTACTCGATTTCAGATATGGTACAAGATCTTCCTTCCATTAATCAAGCCCGGTATAGGGGCAGTATTTATATGGGGTTTTCTGTTTGCCTGGCATGATTTTATTTATGTTTATACCTTGCTTCCCGGCACAGTGCCATTACTTTCAACTTTAGTTCAAGGTCTTCTTGCAACTGAGGTAGTAGATTATGGAATAATTGCAGCAATATCACTTTTTTATATGTTGCCACCTTTATTCCTCTTTATTTTCCTCCAGAAAGCATTGATGAAAGCTCCCATAATGGGTGGTAAGGGAATAGCATAAGAAGATATACAAAGGATTTTTACCGGGGGAATTAAATAAGAAAGGTAGATTTAAGGAATGAAAATAAAAGGGTTTGGTGTAAATACGCGTAGGACAGATGGATATTTTTCAAGACTTGAGAATCAGCTTACCTATCTTAAAGAAGCTGGTTTTGAATATCTCGAGGTTTCAGCAGATGTGGTAGATACAATTGGTGGGGGGAAAATTATTCCTAAAAGAATAGATAAACTCCTCCAACTCCTTGAACGGTATGAGTTCAAATATACTGCGCATATCCATAATGGGATCGATTTAAGAGATAATCAAGATAGAGAATTTCAACTTGCGTCATTCAAGTCAGGTATTGAGTTTGCTGGAATTATTGGTGCGGAATTAGTGGTCTGTCATTTTGAAAAAGAAAGCGATGACCCAGCTAAAGAATTTCTTTTTCGAGAAGCTATTCTAAAAGGACTTGAGTATGCTAAAAAGTGGAAACTTAGAATTGGGATAGAGAATATTGAGATAGATAGACTTTCCAAAGTTGTAGATTTTGTAAAAGAGATAAATGAACCAGATATTATATTGGTGTTGGATGTGGGACATGCTTTTCTCTCTGAACATTACTTTGGGGAAAATTTTCTTGAGAGTGTTAAGAGAGCAGCAAGTATAGTAAGCCATATTCACCTAAGCGATAACTTTGGGCGATTTGAAAAAATGAGACTGGAAAATTTTGATCTCTATCGGGTTTCAAGTTACACTACCAGACTTAATTTAGGCAGGGGAGATCTTAATCTCCCACCAGGGTGGGGCTCTATTCCATTTGAAGATGTTCTTGAAATCCTTAAGGATTATCAGGGTATAGTCATATTTGAGTATTATCACGATAAATATCTGGATTTTAACCCTGATATTTTTAAGGAAACCAAGGCACTCTTTTCAAAGTATCTTGCAAAATGATTTAAAAGATTTTATCTTTATATATTTAGGGC
>NCRO01000512.1 GCA_002849045.2 Candidatus Sediminicultor secundus | reverse complement strand
ACACTATCCTGATGATAAAAATTGGATTAGATCTGTTGGCAAAAAAACCGTAGATGCCTATAAAAAATATAATTTAAATATTGCAGAGGATTTAGGGACTGATGATGCCCTGGAAGTTGGTAAATTAGTCAGAAAATGGCTGATTCAACATCTAACTTCAGGACCAGTAGTTGTCCTTATCTTAAGTGGAAACCATGCTATTGAAGTCGTAAGAAAAATAATTGGAAACACCATTCCTCTTTTTGCCGAGTTAGGAACAATAAGGGGTGATTTTTCGATGGATTCACCTGACCTTTCAATTAAAGAAAAGCGGGCTTTACAGAATTTAGTTCATGCTTCGTCAAACGTTGAGGAGGTGAAACGAGAAATTTCTCTTTGGTTTGAAAAAGTCGAAAATTTATTGAGCTAGTACAACATTCCACTATCTTGGAGTAAGGATTTTAGCTTGTTGTTTTTAAATTGTAAATTTATTAAATAAGCGGAATTCTTGAAAAAGGGAGGTATAATGATGACAACATTTTTAATGTTTGGGAAGTATTCATCAGAAGCTATAAAGGGAATAAGCGGTGCACGCACAGCGGAGGCTAATAACCTTATTAAAAAAAATGGCGGTGAAGTAATCTCTCAATATGCTCTATTGGGAGAAAATGATTTACTTTTTATTGTAAATTTTCCTAGTGTAGATGATGTGATAAGATCTTCAGTTGCCTTGAATAAATTAACTGGGATTTCATTTAATAGTGTCCCGGCAA
>NCRO01000511.1 GCA_002849045.2 Candidatus Sediminicultor secundus | reverse complement strand
TTCGGCTCTCCGACTTCTCGCAATGCTTCTATTACACCTTTCGGGGTTACCTTATAGTGTAACATTACTGGATGTTGTGTGTTTCTTAACAGAATGATTCCGTCTGTGTAAACTCTTTGGGGGTAGTTTTTTTTAGTGAAAAAATATCTTCTGGTTTCGGGTAGACCTACCCCTTGCTCTATTAAGGCTTATTGTTTTTACCAATAAGCATGATTATCCTTATGTTACTTAGGTTATGATAATACATCGGTATCAACTTTCTTATACTTTTTTGATTAATTAATTGTAATATCCTGCTTCCGAGAGTTTACGCAAAACACCCACCCAGGGTTTGCTCTGATCCGGTCCGGAAAGAGCAGGTATGGTTACCTCTATAAGAGGAGAAGTCTCTGCCTCTTTCTTAAAACAAGCTGCAGGCAGAGGTGGTTTGTATTTGCCTACTTTAATATTTCGTTCTCTTTCGGTTTCCCACCACTTATCCCACTCTCCATTTAGTATAGTCTCTTTTATCTTTAGGAGAGCCAAGGCTCCCGGTTTACTCCAGCTCATCCCTCTTTTTTTAAAGCGGGAGGCTATCACTTTATTTATGTTTGATTCTATCGCTCCGGCCCTTTCTATTCCTTTATCTTCTAGTTTAAAATGATTAGTAATTCCCTGACGGTTACGAGATATGTAGGTATACAGTTTTGTTAGATTATCTTTTTCTTTAAAGTCATAGGGATACCTGCTCATCTGGTCTATTCTTAATAAGGCTTTATCTATCTGATTAGATAACAGCAGGTCTTTTATTACCTTCTGTTCCTCTTTCCTTCTACTTAAGGATTCTTTAAACCTTTTGTAAAGATGGTAGAGACAGAGAATATAGGTGGCAGAAGAAAAGTAATCTTTGATCCCGGAGGTGATCCAGGAATCTCCATCTCCTCCGAAGATGACCTTTTTTACTTTAGAGAGGGAGAGTCTTTCCTCTGCTATCCGCTTTGGTAAACCCTTTTCTCTTAAAATGCTGAATCTTTTGATACATACTCTTGTTAACCATCTCTTCAGTCCTTTCCTTATAGTATTGATTCTTATTCATACTATAGTAAAGAACTGTTTCCCTTTAAAGGTGCATTTTAGTTTACCATTTCCA
>NCRO01000510.1 GCA_002849045.2 Candidatus Sediminicultor secundus | reverse complement strand
TCCCTTAACTATTATTGGGGCACTTTTTATATCTTTACTTACTATGAGAATTAATCGAACAGCAAGTCTGATTTTTAGAGCTATATTCTTCTTTCCCAGATTAATGCCGCCTGTAGTCTGGGGTTTTCTCTGGATGTGGAGTTTTGAGGGAACGCGCTACGGAGTCTTCAACTCAATTTTAGAAGGATTTGGTGTCTCACCAATCCATTGGTTTATTGAATCTCCTATGCTTATTGTGATATGCGCCAATGGATTTTTGGGTATTTCATTGGCGATGCTTATCTTCACCTCTGCAATTGCATCTATTCCTAAGGACTATACCAGGGCAGCAGAGATCGATGGAGCTTCTTTCTGGCAAACATCGAGATTCATCATAATTCCTCTATTGAAATGGCCAATTATGACTATGACAGCATGGCATTTAATGTCATTTATAAACTCATATGTTTATATTTTCCTGATCACTGGAGGAGGACCATATCATGCTACCGAAGTGTGGGCACTTTACGGGTATAATAGTGCATTCAGAAATTATCAATATGGTTATGGAAGCAGTATAATGG
>NCRO01000509.1 GCA_002849045.2 Candidatus Sediminicultor secundus | reverse complement strand
GAATAAGATTATTTACCTCTTCAATGGTACGCTTAAAAGGTCCTTCTGTTTCCATCTTCAGGCTGGTTACGGCTGCTGCCCAGACAGTTGCCTCTTGGGGAGAAGCACTTAATCGTTTGGCGGTATAAGAGGCAATACAAGTATCTCCCCGACCGGTTCTTCCTATAATTTTTTTAGGTAAGAATTCCTCTTCGTAAAAATCGCCATCAGCATACACCAAAAGGCCATCACGATGGGTGATTACCACTTCTCGAGGACCTAAGTCGTGCATTTTTTTGGCAGCTGTATGGAGGTCGCATTTACCAAATAATAATTCTGTTTCCACTGCATCGGTTTTTAGTATATCTAAATGAGAAAGTATTGATTGTTTTTCGGGCCATTCTTTAAACACTAATTTACCATTATCATTTACCCGAATAAAGCTTTGTACATCAGCGGCAAGAATAGTTTCCTTTTTCGCAAGTTCCTCTATGACTTCCAAACTAACTTCATCACGCATAGATGCACCTATTACAATTGCCTTAGCTTGAATTTTTTCTACTTCTTCAAGAGTAAAAGAACCTGCCGAACTGGTTATATATATGACCCGTTCATCCAGGTTGGAAGTAGGATATTCCAGACGCAGACATGTAGATTG
>NCRO01000508.1 GCA_002849045.2 Candidatus Sediminicultor secundus | reverse complement strand
CAGCGTCATATGTTTTTAAGATACATGTTGTTTCCTATCTTTTAGATGAGGGAAAGTTGGGAGGATTCCATTTTAATAATAAGAAATATGCTGATGATGACCTTACGGTTGGTTCTATAAATCCTTATGAATTTTTCCTTATTTTCAACGAATTGGTATCAGCAGAAGAGGATGGAATAAAAGCGAATATAGCTTATATGATAGACCAGTGTCACAATCTTAAACCAAAAATTGAAGAAATGATCCAAAGTGTTGAAAATATTCATAAAACCTATGCAAAAGCTCTAATTGTAGATAGAAAATCTTTAAAGAAATTCCAACAAGATGAAGATATAATTATGTCTGAGAAGATAATAACTGAAGCTTTTGAAACTGATATAACACCTCTTTTATTTAAAGTAAGGGAAGAGATGGGTGTACCTTTAGATCCTCTTGAATTTTTTAGAGAGAGTGGGTATTTAGAGAAGATTCAAAGGCAAAGGTAAATTTTTTTTATTTTAACTTCTTTTACAATCCGTTAATTTTTCAATTATAAAACTTCAAAGAATAAAAGAATAATAAAAATAAATTTATTAATTCTTTCCCCCGTTCCGCCAGATAACAGCCTTTAGAGATATTTTAAAAATATTTAAAAATTATAAAATATTAATTATTTAAAAAAAGTTTTAAAAAAGTATTGACATGAAAATAATAATATGTTAGAATGTTGAAAAAGAAAAGAAAAATGTTAAAGAAATAACATTAAGGAGGTAAAAAGAAAGATGGACGTTTATACAGATGCATTAGGAATGATTGAAACAAGAGGTTTTGCGGCAATGGTAGAGGCAGCAGATGCTATGGTGAAAGCTGCCAGGGTAGATTTGGTAGGCTATGAAAAAATTGGTGGCGGATACAATACTGCAATAGTACGTGGCGATGTAGCGGCTGTTCGAGCTGCCCTTGATGCTGGAAACGCAGCAGCTCAAAAAATTGGTGAAGTAATTTCTGTTCATATTATTCCGCGACCACATAGTAATGTAGATGATGTTCTTCCTTTAGGCAGAGGCCCGGCCAAAAGCAAAAAAGGGAAAATGAGTACTGATTAATTGATACACTCATAGTACAGGAGGAGCAAAAATGATACTGGCGAAAGTAGTGGGTACGGTTGTATCAACCAGAAAAGAACCAAAAATTAAGGGCATAAAATTTTTACTTTTGGAAAAAGTAAATCCTTCGAACATGCAGGGGAAGGGTGATTATTTGGTAGCAATGGATAGCGTGGGAGCAGGATTAGGGGAAGTAGTCTTTTTTGTAGCCGGAAGCAGTTCCAGGATGACAGATACTACCGAAGGCAAACCGAGTGATGCAACTATAATATCTATCGTTGACTCTATAGATATTAACGGGGAATATGTATATAAAAAATAGTTAACAAAATAAATAGGGGCGGATTCATCCGCCCCTATTCCTAAAAATTTCAAGAAATTAATAAAAAGAGGTTAAGATGATATTTGGTAAAATCGCGGGAACTGTAGTTAGTGCCCAAATAGACAAAGAAATAAAAGGAAAGAAATGTCTTCTTGTCCAAACTTGTAACCATAAAGGGGAAATAGACGATGATTATTTGGTAGCCGTAGATCTTGTTGGAGCAGGAGTAGAAGAGGTAGTGATAATCTCTCAGGGGAGTTCCGCAAGACAGACGGAAGTTACCCATCAGAAACCAATTGATTGCGTAATCGTAGGGATTGTCGATATGGTAGAAGAATACAATAAAATTGTTTTTAAAAAATAAGCGATATAGTTTATAAGAAGGGGAATGACTTATGGCACTTGAAAATGTGCTAAGGGATATGGGAGTAGTAGGAGCTGGCGGTGCCGGTTTCCCCACCCATATTAAGATAGCCCATAAATATGATGTAGTGATTGGAAATGGAGCAGAATGCGAACCTCTTCTTTATAATGATAAATATATTATAGAAAGACAAGGAGAAGAGGTAGTAAAAGGTTTAGAGTTAGTTATGCAGTCGACTGGTGCAAAAAAAAGGGGTAATCGCCCTGAAAAAAAAAAGACCTATCTATTGCGGGAAATATAAAAAAAGCTATAGCCGGAAAGAAAAATATATCACTATTTCTTCTTAAGGATTATTATCCGGTTGGTGACGAGTTTATCCTGGTACAGGAAATTACCGGCAAAATTATTCCGGAAGGGGGAATTCCTCCGGATATAGGTTGTTTGGTAAATAATGTAGAGACTCTGAGAAATGTGTACATGGCAGAAAAAGGTAAAGCGGTAACCAGAAGGGCACTAACCTGTATAGGAGAAGTAAAAAAACCGAGTATCATAATTGCACGAATTGGTACTTCTTTCCGGGAAATTGTAAATCTTTGTGAACCTATGATAGAAGATTTTGTAGTTATTGTGGGGGGACCTATGATGGGTAAGGTAGTTTTTGATCTTGATACGCCAGTAACTAAAACTACCACCGGGATTCTGGTTTTACCTCGAGACCATCCCTTAGTTTTAAGGAAGACCCTAAGAATTGAATATATTATCAAACAGAGCAAAGCTGCCTGTTGTCAATGTAGTTATTGTACTGACTTATGCCCTCGTTATTTATTAGGTCATGAATATTTTCAACACTTTGGATCATTTCTTCAATTTTTGGTTTAAGATTGTGACACTGGTCTATCATATAAGCTATATTCGCTTTTATTCCATCCTCTTCTGCTGATACCAATTCGTTGAAAATAAGGAAAAATTCATAAGGATTTATAGAACCAACCGTAAGGTCATCATCAGCATATTTCTTATTATTAAAATGGAATCCTCCCAACTTTCCCTCATCTAAAAGATAGGCTACTACCTGATCTA
>NCRO01000507.1 GCA_002849045.2 Candidatus Sediminicultor secundus | reverse complement strand
TGTGTAAGCGGTGTTTAGTAAAGTCAGGAATAATGGTTGTAATAGTTTTCTTACTCATCTCTATTGTTTCTATTGTAGGAGCAACAGCTGGGGAGGAAAAAGTTTACGAACTAAAAGCAAATATTATTGGCCCAGGAAAGATGGGAGTAAAAAAGGCTGAAAATATAGAATTAGCTGCCCACGAGCTTAATCAGATGTTAGAAAGTATGGGTTCGCCAGTAAGAGTAAAAGTATCTATAGCGTTTTCAGAGCTAAAATGGGGTCCGTTTGCTGATAAGTTTTATATTGATTTCAAGGCTGGCAATGCTCCTGATATAACTAATTTAAGGTGGGACCCAAAACTTGAAGATGGCGGCTTTATTATCCCAATGGATAAATATATTAATATGTGGTGGGATCTCAATTATTACGATTTCTACAGCAACTTATGGAAAGGTGTAACCTGGAAGGACAAGATCTGGGGAGTACCTAATGATATATGTCCTGCAGGAGCATGGTACAGGAAGGATGTATTGAGAAAATTGGGATATACTGATGATGAAATACTCAAAATGCTACCATTAGATGGCAAAACTACACTGGATAAACTGGCAGAGGTGGCTAAAGAAGCAGTGGATGCAGGTTTGGTTGAATATGGTATTCTCCACAGACCGAGCAAAGGAGCAGGTTTCTATGCAACTCTACTTGAGTTTGATACAAAATGTTATAATCCGGATACAGGTAACTTAGTGCTTGACGAACCAGCACTATTTAAATATTACCAATGGCATGCTGATATGGTTAAAAAAGGAGTAATTCCACCTGAACCACCATCCTGGGGGACTGTACATGCTACCTTTGTTGAGGGTAAGACATTTTGTACCCTGGCATCTCATGTCGGAACACCAGGAGAGTGGATAGAGAAATATGGTTTAACGGATGAGGCTTTAGAGAATGACCTTGGTTTTCTTCCTTTTCCACCTTCTGTAAAGGATGGTCAGCCAATATCAGTCCATGAATTTGCTCCATATATGATAACCAGCCAATGCAAATATCCAGACATTGCAGCTTTATTGATAATGTATGCAACCTCACCACAAGCCTGTGCAATACATTCTGCACATACATTGCGACCACCTTACAGGGGATCGGCCTTAGAAAATCCATTGATTAAAGATAACGAATATATTCAAAGAACTGCTACCTCTGCACTGACTATTCAACCTGTTCCAGTACATCCAGACTTCTGGGACTATATGACTCGTGCATTTGATGCCCTTAAAGGTGTTGAGGCTGGTATAATTACTCCGATTCAAGCTGTAGATGATTTGAAAGCCTTTGCTACTACTATACAGAATGTGGAATTTATAAAATGATGAAATGAGCAGAATAAGAGAGGGCTTTTAAGG
>NCRO01000506.1 GCA_002849045.2 Candidatus Sediminicultor secundus | reverse complement strand
CTTTAAGATAGGGGAGGGTTTTAAAATGGATAAAAATATTGGCGCGGTAATGGTGGTTAGTGCCGGTATTGGCGGAGTAATAGCCCAGCTGGACAAACCTGCCGATTAGCCTTTCCAGCAGGGGTAAATGTGCAGGGTTACATTGACTTAATTTCACAGGGTAAATTTAAGGAAGCTTATGAGTTAGTTAGAGAAAGAGTACATTTTTCAGGGGTTTTGGGTCGTATCTGTCATCATCCCTGTGAGGAGAAATGCAATCGCAAAGATTTTGATGAACTATTAGCTATTGCCTCTTTAAAAAGACACCAAGAATACCAAAGGGTGTAAAAATAAGGGAAGGAGTGGAGATTATTTACGGGATACACAAAGCAGAAGGTGGATTGATAAGAACTATTCAAGAAGTAAAAAAAGAGAGGATAAAGAAGATCAGTACTTTCGGGTGATTTTACACTTTATACCAAAGATTGTCTTGAAGAATTAGAAGGGGAGGTTCGTAAAAAAAGGTGGTTAAACTCTAAAATAGATGAGTTCTATGATAAGGAAAAAGTTCAATCTCCCGGTGTTAGCTCAGAAGATTTTTTAAAAGCAATGAAAGTGGAGGAGTAGAGATGAGGACGGAAATTTCTGTTAAGGATATCAAAAGTAAATTTTTAGATAAGGTAGAAGAATTAAGCGAAGAGAACATTTATGCTTGTTATCAGTGTGGGAAATGTTCTGCAGGATGTCCCAGTATATCAGAGATGGATATATC
>NCRO01000505.1 GCA_002849045.2 Candidatus Sediminicultor secundus | reverse complement strand
TGAATATCAGCAACTAAGGGTATATTAATTTCTTTTTTTAT
The DNA here is from genome assembly GCA_002849045.2 of Candidatus Sediminicultor secundus. The sequence goes on along the minus strand of NCRO01000505.1, from coordinate 1,184 downwards.
CAATGGTAACGAATAACATGATTCTGAGTCTGGAACAGCCACTCTTACAAGTTCACAGCCTTCTTTTTCCATTATTTTTATCTGGGATACTGTATCTGATATATTTTTCGTATCAGTATTAGTCATTGATTGAACTGAAATTGGAGCATCCCCTCCGATTTCCAAGTTACCTACCTTCACGCTCCTGGTCTTTCTTCTCATATACATCTTTTACAATTTCCTTTTTTTCTACTTAACAAAAACTCTTAAAATGTCCTTATAAGTAGCAATAATAAAAAGAATTATCATAAGTGATATCCCGATGAAATACATAAAGCTTATTTTTTCAGCTTCTAAGGGTTTACCTCTTAATTTTTCAATAGCTAAAATTATTATATGCCCGCCATCTAAAATGGGGATAGGAAGAAGATTAAACAATCCTATAAATATACTTAAAATTGCTGTAAAATATAATAAGTTTAAGAAGCCTAATTTTGCTGCTTCTCCAGTCATTTGAGCTATACCCAAAGGTCCTGCTATTTCGATGGGGACTTTTCCGGTAATCATTTCAATTGTATTGGAAAAAATTAATTTAATAATATTTCCAGTTGCAATTAAGCCCTTGGAAAAGGCTGAAAATATATTAATTTTTTCGATAGATATTTCAAAAGTAATTCCAATTAAACCTTTTTTATAATTATCATCATATTCAGGAATTACAAAAACCTCAATAACCTCCCCTATCCTATCTAAGGTAATTTGTAACTTTTCGCCTGAACTTTTATTTATAATATTCGCAATTATATTAGGATCTTCCATTTTTATCGAATTAATCGCGATAATTTTATCTCCGGAAAATATACCAGCTTGTTCAGCAGGGCCATTTTCAATAACTGTCGATACAGAATTGGTAACTACTGGAATTCCATTTATAAAAAATATAAAACTAAATATAACAACTGCGGTTGCAATATTCATAAAAGGACCTAAGGCCACTATTAATGCTCTAATTCCCAATGATTTTTTGTATTTTTAATATATATATCCTTTTTTTTTACTTCTTCACAAATTTTTTTTGCTTCATTTTTGGTATTAATAGTTGCTTTTTTAGAATTTATCGAGAAAAGTTTTGCCTTAAATTTTTCCTCTTTTTCATCTGTTATTTTTTTAAACAAATCATCTATTTACTAAAATTCTTCTTTTTT
>NCRO01000504.1 GCA_002849045.2 Candidatus Sediminicultor secundus | reverse complement strand
AAAAGGGTTTGGTAAAATTGCCGGATTAGGGATTCGACAGATAAAGAAAATATTAGTGGAAAAATATAGCGCAGATGCAAGATTTTTACAGGATATAGGTATGGAGTGTAAAGGAATGGAATTTTCAGAATATGTAACCAAAGAATCTTTAGCCCAGCAGGGAGGATACGGAATTGCCAATAAAGGACCTCAGCATGATGAGTCCTGGCTTATTTTTATGGACCAGATAAATAATCAGATTCCTACTTTTGAAGATAAAGCCGAGGCACTCCATTATTTCCCCTTATTCCGAACCTGGTTTTCTATCGTCGGTCTTTGTAAATTACCCTGGAATGATATTGAGCCAGAAGATAACAAACAGAAACATCACGGAATGGAGGCCGCAAAAGTTCCCGAACATGTGGAAAATTATTGCTGGCTTTTCGAGGGAGTTACCGGTAAACATATTACTCCAGAAGAATTAATTTTACAATCAGAAAGAGTTCATAACTTCCAAAGATTGTTTAATTTAAAAATGGGTTTTGGTACTCGGGAACATGATGCAGTTCCTTATCGGGCTGTGGGACCGGTAACGGCCGAAGAATACGAATCGCGAAAGGAACTTTACGACCAACAACTTCAAGAGGTAATTAACTTTGATATCAAAGGTAAAACAACCGAAGAAAAAATGAAAGTTCTTCGAGCTCATAGAGAAGAACAATATCAAATGCTTTGTGATGCGGTTTATAAGCGTCGAGGATGGGATTCTAACGGTGTGCCCACCTCAGAAAAAATTAAAAAATTAAAGATAGATTTTCCCGAAGTCTTAGAAGTGGTGAAAAAATATCAATCATGATTAAAGTAAATGGAAGAGATAGAGAATGGGAAGAAGATTTGACCGTTGCTCTTTTACTCGAAAGATGTAAATATACTTTCCCTTTAATAATGGTGAAGGTTAATGGTAAATATATTCCCAAGGAAAAATATAAAGATACC
>NCRO01000050.1 GCA_002849045.2 Candidatus Sediminicultor secundus | reverse complement strand
CCTCCATATTCCCATGGTAGGTGAAATCGCATTCTTTTGTAGCCTCTTTACGCACGCGTATGTTGTTCTTCGTAGTTACGTATTTTTTGAATGTCGTTCGATCTCCATCATCCAGATCGCCAAACAAAACCTCCACGAATAAATCCTCTCTGTCCCGGTGGAAATCCAGTACATCCAATGAAATCTCACCAAAAAAGAAAAGGATTGCCGATAAAATGTTCGACTTGCCGTGGTTATTTTGCCCTATAAAAATCATCAGGTCTTCAGCAGATAAAGATAGTTCATGAATTGATCGCCAGTTGTGTATGGTAAGTTCACGTATTTTCATCTTATTTCCTTACCTCCTAAAAATTAATACATAAATTCGTTTTTTGTAGTCTTATATAACAATTTTTCTTAATTTTGATATATAAATTTCAATATCATCAACATAAAACGATTAACTCATTTTCTTATTTTGTCTATAATTGCCAAGGGATAATTCTGTCAAGTTGACCACCTTATTGGATTTTTGTCCATTGGTATTGATCTTTAATATAACAATGAAAGTACGAACCATGGGATGATGCAGACATCAAAGCACTGTATATGGACTCTGGAATATTAAAATACTGGTAAATATCACCATCCTGAAATTCTATTTCCAAAGTTTTGGATTTTGCGTCATAACCAATCGAACGTATATTACTTGAACTAACGGTTTGTCTAATCATATCTTAACCTCCGTTCTTGCCTAATTTTACCTTGTTTCTCCTTGACACAAATAATTCACCGGGTAATATGTTGGCAAAGGACCCGTCATATTTGTTAATATATCTTGTTCTATTTTGATTCTCTTGCATCAAATATTTTACGCTAATGCAAAAACTCACTAATACAAAGGAACACAGCGGAATAACTACCAATGAAATGCATTGTTATCTGTGCTTTTTTTCAATGATACTATTTTTGTATAGTCAAATAAATTGTAAGTAACGATTCTTTTTTTTATATCTTATAAGGCCATTTTAACACATTTAGCATTTAGCAGTTTGGCAGTTTGAGGATGGCAGGTTAAAAAGATTACTTGTTTGTGTTTTGCAAATTCTTTGATTTGTTCTGCAGCCAGAGCTTGCCTACCTAAATCCATGTCTACAAGAGGGTCATCAAGTACAATAAACCCTGATTTATCTCGGAGAAAATATTCTGCCATAGTAAGCCGTAAAGCCAGAGAAAATGTATCTATTGTGCCAAGGGAAAGCAGATTATAAGTAAGTTCTGAGCCATCATCTTTTATCATTTTTTCAGGGAGATCTTGTTCCATTTTAACCCCGGAAAAAGATTTGCCTGACATTTGAATAAAATATTTTACGAATTTCTTTTGAAATCCTTCATAAGTTTTTATATCCATCTTCCCAAGTAAATCAATTGCTTTTTCTTTTATATGCGCTATAACCTTTCCATTAAGAAGTATTCTTTGAAAATTCTGCTCTGATTCATTAAGCTGTGTATTAAGTTCTTCAGAAGATTGATCAGGTTTTTTACTTTCTATGGTAATCTTTTGTTCACGTAAACTTGAAATCTCTTGCTGAATTTTCCGGTCCTTATTATCTAGAGAGTTAATATAATCACGAAAACTCATATAATCATCAAATCCATCAGGCAACTCGGCAAGATCTTTCAGTTTTTCCTTTAATTTACCTTGTCTGTGCTGTTTATCCCAAAGCATATAGAATATTTTATCGGAACTTTCATATTTTTCTTTCCAGTCCTTAACTTGCTCTTCTACTTCTTTCTTTTTCTTTTGAAGGTTTTCAAGTTCTAACTCAAGACGAACCTGCTCGGTAGATATCTTATCTAAAGGGCGCACTTGCTTTTCTTCCCCCAGCTGTTTATGTTTTTCTTCTAATTCCTCATATACTTCTTCTCCAAGCTCTTCTGTAAAATTACGCTTAGCATGCTCAACTTCATTTTTAAGTCTCTCGTATTCCTTGTTTATAGACTGAGCTTTTTTAAAATTATCTACTCCAAGCTTTTTTAATTCGTCTTTGATTTCTTTTGCTTTTACCTTTTTTTCAGAGATCAGATTATCTATCTCACCTTCTCCGGCCTGAACTTCCATTTTCCAATCCTCGTGTTCTATAATCAGTTTACCTTGAAAAGTTTTTTCAATTTTTTCGCCTTGTTTTAAGGAAAGGATTTTCTTTTCCTCTGATGCATCTTTAAGTATAAAATCTTGCTGGGTTTTAGAAAACAGGGATATTTTTAGTTTCGAAGCCTTAATTTTATTTTCAGTAACTGTTCATATCTTAGTAAAGAGAAAAAAATAGAGAGTGAGTTTGATATGAAGCAGCGTGAAAG
>NCRO01000005.1 GCA_002849045.2 Candidatus Sediminicultor secundus | reverse complement strand
GAACTATTTAGAGTAAAGAGCAAGACTATCCCGGTAAATTTTGAAGTAAACAGATTAAAGTCTATCGATATTTCTGAGAGTGAGGGAAAGGCATTGCGAGTGATACATAATGGGAGGATAGGATTTTCTTCATCTACGGGAAGTGAAAGTTTTGATTTAATGCTTGTAAAAGCAGTAGCTACCTCAGAATTTGGCTCAGAAGCTTCTTTTGATTTCCCAGGGAAAATTAAAAGAGGGGGGAAAGAAAAGAAAAAAGTAAATATATATGACAGAAAAGTAGCAAACAAGGGCATCGAAGAGATGATTAAGATTGGTGAAGATATTATAGAGAGAATGAAAGATTTTAACCGGAAATTACGTTGTGACGTAACTATTTTAAAAGATTATAGTGAGGTAGAATATCTTAATTCCAGGGGAGGGAATTTTTCTTATAACAAAACTACAATTGCTTATTCGGTGATGGTTCAAAAAATTAAAAAGCAAGATATGTTGATGGTTGATTCCTCTCTTGAATCGGGAAAAGACAATCTTAAGCTTGAAGAATTGACCTCTGAGATAATTAAGAATTTAGAATGGGGGGAAAAGATTGTCTCTGTAAAAAGTGGGAAGATGTCGGTTATTTTTACCCCCAAGACAGCTTTAGTCTTGATTCTCCCCATAATCAGTGGTTTAAACGGAAAGATGGTCTTGAAGAAGATTTCACCGTTGGCTGCCCAGAAAAATAAGAAATTGTGGAGTGATTTGTTAACTATTTATAGTGATGGTACTATAAATTTTGCTTTAGGGAGTGCTCCTTTTGATGATGAGGGAGTAGAAATGAAACGGATTCCTTTGGTAAAAAAGGGAGAGATTAAGAATTTTTATTATGATCTACAGACTGCGGGAATAGCCGGGGTTGAGAGTACTGGAAATGGTTTAAGGACCGGCTTACAGAGTGAACCTGTTCCCAGTATAAGTAATCTGGTAATGAGGGAAGGAGAAGTTTCTTTTAAAGAGATGGTTAAAGATATTTCGGAAGGGATAATTATAGATCAGGTCCTTGGACTGGGGCAGGGGAATATAATAAGTGGAGCTTTCTCTAACAATGTACAGCTGGGTTATAAAATAGAAAAGGGCAAAATAGTAGGCCGGGTCAAAAATGTAATGATTAGCGGCAATGCTATAGAAGAATTAAAAAATATAGTTGCTCTGGGTGATAAATCTAAATGGA
>NCRO01000503.1 GCA_002849045.2 Candidatus Sediminicultor secundus | reverse complement strand
TTTTAAAAATAATTCTTCATCTAAAATTTCTTTCACTGGAACCTTTATCTTTATAACCCATTTATATGTGGAAGAGTAAAAGCGCAAACATTACTTGAGATTTACGTAATATAATTTATATTATATAAACATTATTTACTAAAATGTTGTAGTATATTGCTATTTTAGTTAATACTTTGCTAATTTAATATTATTATCAATTTAATTTACTTACACAGAAGAATGGATTTAGAGGGTGTATATCTCAATGATAGAAATTGAGGGGTTATTTATATAATCTTAAAAACAAGCAATTTTGCTTATTTTCTCAATGTTTTTCTATACTTATATGGTGATATTCCCTCGATTTTCTTAAAAACTTTACAAAAATAACTTTGATCTGTACAACCTACTTCAAAGGAGATTCGAGTGGTATTCCATGGAGTATTTTCCAATAATCTTTTAGCTTCTTCAATTCGGACCTTGGTCAGATACTCGAACAAGGTAAATCCAACTTCTTTTTTAAAAATATGACTTAAATAATAAGGGCTTAAATAAACTACCTTGCTTATGTCCTCTAATTTTATCTTCTTTTTATAATTTGTTCGAATAAATTCTTTCGCCTTC
>NCRO01000502.1 GCA_002849045.2 Candidatus Sediminicultor secundus | reverse complement strand
ACCAGTAGATGACGGGGACACAGGGAAACAGATAGGCCATAGGGAAGACCGTACTTCCTAAAAGTGAATTATACAGCCTCGTAAATAAGGATTAATGCAGATGGCGACGTCATTTTCGCAACGGAAGCCTATACAAAAGAATTGCTAATGGCGAGATTCTAAAGAGGGTCTGTCGGGGTCTTGGCACATGGCATGTCTGTAGAGAGATATAGGGAACTTGGGAGACCCTATAAGCTCCTTACCATAAGGTAAGTCTACCCGATGAAAAGAGAGGGTGACTGATGGCATATAGGGAGTCGGATCAGCTCATATTGTGTGCGCAGCAGCGTGCTTATCAGGTAGGTTAAAGTCCTACCGAACCCCGCAACTTGAGGGGTTTGTATCCAATACCTTAAGGGTAATGCCTCAGGGGTCGGTTAATATAACCGAAGGGCAGGGCGTTCACCGCGAGGTGAAGTCTGAAGGGCTTGCGGAGAAATACCAGGCCGTAACAGAAAATGTGAACCGGTCGGCCAAAGATGAGGAAAGGTCGAGCCTGCAGTATGGAGGCGAAGGCGTTACTAGTCCACTCATCGTACCAAGGTGTGTGCGGGCGGCATGGTATAGAAGATAGGTACGTGACCTGCGGAGGTCTCGTAATGTCTGGAGAGTAGCACCCTTAAGGATGGGTGGATAAATATAATCGGAATGATAGTGTTGTGGGAATCATTCTGGTAAGGAACACACAACATCCAGTAATGTTACACTATAAGGTAACCCCGAAATGTGTACAGAAGCGTTGCGAGAAGTCGGAGAGCCGAATAGTACTTTAATGGACGAACAACAGAAACGCCCAGACTATCTATTTTTAATATAGGTAGCATTAACTATTCCAAAAGGATGGTTAATGGGGAAGGTGGCTCACTTTATGGAACTGGAAGCTTGAAATAGAATTCGTGAGTAGGTTACAAAAGAAGGAAAGTTCCTTGTGTGAAAGACCCTGAATGTGTATACGGAGGATACGAAAACTATGCAG
>NCRO01000501.1 GCA_002849045.2 Candidatus Sediminicultor secundus | reverse complement strand
AATAGGGATAATTATTATGAGTACAAAAGAGAAAAAGTTTATAGAATTTCTGAAGAAAAGAGGAGGAATGGTCAGCTATAAGGAAACTATCGAAGCTGGCTTTAACAAAGCTTTTCTTAGGGATAGCCTGGATTCTGGCCTAATTCAGAAAATTGATCGCGCCCTGTATAGGCTATCTGATGGCTTTACCCTGTCAAACCCGGATCTGGTGGCTGTATCAATCAAAGTTTCAAAAGGAGTTGTATGTTTAATTTCTGCACTTGCTTTTCATGAAGCAACAAGCGAGATACCCCGCTATGTTAATATAGCAATTCCCCGTGGTGCATGGGCTAATAAAATTAATTATCCTCCGGTTAAATTCTATCACTTTACATCCAAAGCATGGGAAGCAGGTATTGAAAAACATGAAATTGAGGGATATCAGATAAAAGTTTATAGCCTTGCTAAAACGATTGCCGATTGTTTCAAATTCCGTAATAAGATCGGAATAGATGTCGCCAGAGAAGCTCTCAAGATTGCTATAACAGAAAAAAGCGTACAGCCTAAAGAG
>NCRO01000500.1 GCA_002849045.2 Candidatus Sediminicultor secundus | reverse complement strand
TGTCAGCTGCCTCTTTTTCTTCTTCTTTCAGTACGGTTACCTGCATGTTTTCAATTTTACCAATTACCTGATCCCATTCATTGGTAACCCCGAATACTTCATCTAAAGCTTTATCGATATCCTCACCGTAGGACAATACTGAGTCGATATCATATCCCAATCTTATTTTAAGCTCATCGTGGGCAAAAACATCTAAAGGATTCGCCATGGCCACAGTCAATTTTTTTTCATCTTTGTCTATGGCAATAAGCTGATCTCTTCTGGCCATCTCTTCCGGGATTAGAACCACTATGGTGTGTTCAATATTTATATCATCTAAATTTACGTATTTTACTCCAATTTCATCAGCTAAAGCAAGCATCAACTCGTCTTTTTTAAGGATATCAAGATCAATAATAATCTTTTGAAGGTCATTACCGTTATCTTGCTGAATTTTTAAAATTCTATCTAATTGCTCATCTGTAATTAATCCCTTTTCATATAATATATCTGATAAGAACTTTCCGGTAATACCCTTATCTGCTGTTCTTTTCATTTCTCTTTCGTTTCCTCCGTTGCTTAAGTTGCTTGGAATCTAAATCATTTTTAATACTATCCCGATGAACATTGCCAATGATGTATTAATAATCCTTTTTAAATTATATACCTTTTCTGTTCTTTCTGCACTAACTTGATAGGGAATAAGACTTATAATTACAAAACATATAAAAATTATAATTATATATTTATCATCCAGGTACTGAGCTGAGAGAGTTAAAAATAAGCGATAAAATTTATCTATTGTTTGGTTTGCTGGTATTTTAATGTTTATTATTTTATGTTCTTTTATTTTTTGAGGGTTAGTAGGAATATTTTCTTCTTTTATATATATAAGCAATATAGGCACAATAAAGA
>NCRO01000499.1 GCA_002849045.2 Candidatus Sediminicultor secundus | reverse complement strand
TTCTGTTTGGGTCTCGTGGGCTCGGAGAGGTGTATAAGAGACAGGGCAGAAAAGATGTTAGCGGCCAGGTTTAATGCTGAGGATTATAAAATTGTTGATCATTATACTTATACTCTTTTAGGTGATGGCTGTATGATGGAGGGCATTACTTCTGAAGCCGCCTCACTGGCCGGACACCTGGGTCTGGGAAAATTAATCACTATCTATGATGATAATGGTATCTGTCTTGCTGGAGAGACCAGGGCAACTTTTACCGAGTCAGTAGCAGATAGATTTAGGGCTTACAACTGGAAAGTAATCGATTATATTAACGGTCATAGCATTGAAGAATTTAAAGCGGCAATTATTAAAGCTAAAGAAACGGAAGATAAACCCACTTTGATTATAGCTAAAACCCATATTGGTTATGGTGCTCCTACCAAGCAGAATTCCAGTACCTGTCATGGCGCACCCTTAGGAGAAGAAGAAGTAAAAGGTTTAAAGAAAAATTTAGGATTACCTCTGGAGGATAAATTTTACGTCTCATCTGAAGTTAGAGAATTTTTTGAAAACAGAAAAAAACAACTTACTAAAAAAAGAGAAGAATGGGAAAGTAAATTTACCCAATGGGCCCAAAAATATCCTGAACTAAAAGAGCAATGGAATAAAGCATTAAATTTAATTGTTCCTCAGGATTTAGAACTGGATAGCCTAAAAATAAAATCTCCGGCAGCTACTCGAGCAGCATCATCGATAGTCTTGAATGAACTTGCCGATAAAATTCCTTATCTTATCGGAGGTTCAGCAGATTTATCTCCTTCTACTAAAACATATCTTAATAACTATGGAGAGGTTCAAAAGAACAATTTTACAGGCAGAAACCTCAGGTTTGGAGTTAGGGAACATGCTATGGGAGCGATTACTAATGGTATTGCTGCTCATCGGGGATTTAGACCTTATTGTTCCACCTTTTTTGTTTTTTCTGATTATATGCGT
>NCRO01000498.1 GCA_002849045.2 Candidatus Sediminicultor secundus | reverse complement strand
AGCCCTTTTCCCAATCCTCTTTTAATCATTTGATATCACCTCTCGGGCAAATTTTTTATAAGCTATCGCCCCTTTAGATTTTATATCATATAACACAACCGGTTTGCCGTAGCTGGGGGCTTCGCTTACTCTGACATTTCGTGGGACAACTACTTTAAATATCTTTCCCTTAAAATATTTTTTAACTTCCTTAACAACATCGCGAGAAAGATTTGTGCGGCTATCATACATGGTCAGCAGAATACCTTCGATTTCTAAAGATGAATTTAGATTTTCTCTGACTAAATTTATGGTATTTAGTAATTGCCCAATGCCTTCTAAGGCATAATATTCACACTGTATGGGAATAATAACCGCATCAGCGGCAGTAAGAGAGTTTAGGGTTAAAAGACCCAGAGAAGGGGGGCAATCAATAATTATGTAATCGTACTCATTCTTAATTGGTTTAATCGCGTGTTTTAATTTGTTTTCCCGGGAGATATAATTGACTAATTCTATTTCTGCTCCGGCTAATTGAATGGAAGAAGGTAAAATATATAAATTTTTTACCTGGGTCGGTAAAATGATTTCTTTTATCGGCGCTCGATTAATCAATACATCATAAATACATCTTTTAACTTTTATTTTTTCCAAACCTATTCCGGTGCTGGCATTCCCCTGGGGATCTATGTCTATCAATAAAGTTTTTCTTTTGTGTAAGGCCACAGAAGTACTTAGATTTACTGCAGTAGTGGTTTTGCCTACTCCACCTTTTTGGTTGGTGATTGCCAATACTTTGGTCATAGATATTCTCCTAAAATGATTGCACCGGTTATAAATTAGTCGTTAGTGAATAGTCGTTAGTCGTTAGCACAAAATACAAATTACAAAATTAATTAGTAGATGGTTGTTGGTTTTCGGTTTATAGATGCAAAATAATATGGCTACCCAGTCTTTGTCTTAACTGGTAAACCGGCTAACTGGCTAACCAAGTACCCAACTAACAAATCAAGACATACAATTAAATTATAACTATTTAAGTGAGTATTAGATTGTACAGAAATTATAATAAGAACATTTGTTCATGACAATTAATGTTCCACGTGGAACGCTTGTTTATTAATACAAGTTTACAGTTTTTAGTATACAGCTAAAAAGAGGATTGGGAAAAGGGCT
>NCRO01000497.1 GCA_002849045.2 Candidatus Sediminicultor secundus | reverse complement strand
GGGATATTGGGAATCTTGCCAAAGAAAAAATATTACTATTATTCTTATCACCATGCTTATTCCTACAAAAAAAGAAGGACGATATTTGCAAGTCTTAAAAAGTAGAAAGAATTAAAAATTATGATTACAGGTTCAGAGTGTGTTAATAAAACCGATGAACAAATAGTAGTCCTGACTTTAAGAAATCAGGACTACTATCTATGTCTAATGAAACGCTATGAAGCTAAGCTTCTTAATTATATTTTAAAAATATCTAATATAAACATAGAAGATGCAGAAGATATTTTACAGGAAGTATTTATTAAGGCTTATCAAAACTTAAATGATTTTGATTTAAATTTAAAATTTTCTAACTGGATATATAGTATTGCTCATAATGCTACTATTAATGCTTTTAGAACGAAAAAGGTGCGTCCCCAAACAGTTTCCTGGGAAGATAAAGATTTAAATAACATATTGGAATCTACTTTAGACGTGGAAAATACAAGCCTTCAAAAATTAACTTATAAACAGATTTTAAAAATAATTAATCGACTACCTTTAAAATACAAAGATGTATTAATTTTAAGGTTTATGGAAGGAAAAGATTATCGGGAGATAAGCGATATTTTGCATAAACCGATGGGTACTATAGCTACTCTGATTAACCGAGCTAAAAAATCTCTTAAACAGGAATTAAAAAAGGAGGACATTAAACTCTAAAAATTATGAAAAATATAAGCAATGAAGTTCTTAAAAAAATAAAAGATAATAATATTAAACCAAAACCCCGCAGGTACTTTATAACTAAAAATTATTTTATCTGGTCGATATTTGGAATTTCGATAATCTTAGGTAGTTTCGCCTTTAGTATGGTTCTGTTTATCATCAAACAACTTGATTGGGATATCTATCACTATATAGGAGACAGCTTTTTAAAAACTATTTTTATAAGCTTGCCCTACCTCTGGTTAATGTTTCTAATCCTATTTACTGGAGTGGCTTACTATAATTTTATTCACACCAAAAGAGGTTATCGATCCAAATTTATATCAATCCTCTTAATTAGTTTGATAATTAGTATTATTTTAGGAACCGGCCTTTATTTTAATGGCTTTAGTGAGAGATTAGAAAATGTCTTTTCAGAAAAAATTCCCTATTACAATAGATTAGTTTATTCCTGTGAAAAACAATGGATGCAGCCTAAAAGAGGGCTTTTAGCGGGAACAATTATAGAAACAGAACTTCCTGAAAATAATTTTAAGCTCATGGATTTAGACAATAACCGCTGGAAAATCGAGGCTAGTAAAGTTATCTGGAAAGGGAAAATAACCCCTATAATTGGTTTAAAAATAAAACTTATTGGTAAATTAATAGATGATAATAATTTTAAGGCAATGGAAATCAGGCCCTGGCAAAAAGGTCAGAGAAAATTTATAAAGGGGGAAAATCGGTAATATTTTATTTTCCTGATTATTCCCATTCTAAATTTATTGATTGTTGATTCTCTATTCCTATGTTTAAATCTAATTTTCTATCGTTTTTTAAATCACTAAGTAGTTTGTTCTTTGTTTCGTTAAATTGAGCACTATACTGGGGATCAACTGAAAAAGCAGCAGGAAGTTTAAGTTTTAAGAAATCTGCCTTTTTCCCATTTTTGCTAATTGAAAAATCTAAATGTGGACCTGTAGACAAACCAGTAGATCCTACATAACCTATTATTTCTCCCTGTTTTACTTTCTGACCTTTTATTAAACCTTTGGCAAAACGGGAAAGATGGCCATAATCGCTTACATAATTATTGGGATGGCGAATTTTGATGTAATTCCCGTAACCACTTTCCCAACCAACATAAATTACCGTGCCGTCTCCGATAGTTGAAACCGGTGTCCCGGTGGGAGCAGCATAATCGATAGCCAGATGAGGACGCCAAATTCTCAAGATTGGATGTAAACGGTTTTTAGAAAAATAAGAACTGATGTATTTATAGTTTAAGGGGGCTCGCAAGAAAGCCTTCCTTAACGATTTTCCTTCTTCAGTATAATAATCTATGTACCCAGCAGGGTCTTCAAACAGAATGGCGGTATATTTACTCATAAGTTCACCCTCATATTGAGCAGCAAGTATCTTCCCCCAACGATAGAAATCCCCTCTATACTGTTTTTCTACCAAAATTTTAAAGGTATCTCCCTCTCTGCATTCAGTAAGAAAATCGATCTGCCAGGCAAATATCTCGGCTAATTGTAGGGCTAACTGGGGCGAATCTGCACATTCTAACATAGATTCATAAAGAGAATATTCAATCTTCCCTTCAAGCCGAACAACTTCTGTGCGGACTTCTTCTTTAGTTACCTTTAAATCTTCTAAATCAGATGTAGGAACATCTATGCAGTAAATATCAATAGGATTGGGCTTATAAATAAATTCCGTTACCTTTCCTTCAGGGTTATACTTCAAAGAATACTCACTGCCAATAGGAAGATAGCTAAAGTCCACTACAGATTTGACTTTTTCTTGTAAACTGAGTATCTCAGCAGCTGAAATTCCCTTTCTAATTAGAGATTCGTAAATGGTGTCTCCAGCTTGTATATTACCACTAATAGTAACTATTTTTTCCTCTTCTTTTTCTTCGTCTTGTATCTCTTCTTCTTGTATCTCTTCTTGTAGAGATATTTCTTCTTCAGGTATCTCGGAACCCTTTTCCTCCACTACCACTACTACTGATTCTAAAATTTCTTCTGAAGCAGGAAGAGATTCATTAGCTTGTTTTATGGGAAATAAGGGAGGAATTTTAAAATAAATTGCTCCTATAATTAACAATATGATAAATAGTCCACCAATAATTATTTTTATTTTTTTTGCTCTTCTTTTTTTGTAGGAATAAGCATGGTGATAAGAATAATAGTAATATTTTTTCTTTGGCAAGATTCCCAATATCCCCTTACAATAAAATTCTTCATT
>NCRO01000496.1 GCA_002849045.2 Candidatus Sediminicultor secundus | reverse complement strand
TGGGATATCATAAATAGCAAACCTTATATTGGCGGTGCCCCCTTTAATCTTGCTGCTCATCTGACAAAGATGGGACTTAAATCAACACTTATTTCTTCTGTGGGCAAAGATGCTCTGGGCAGAAAAGCTCTGAAGGAAGTAGAAAAAAGGAGTATTGATTCTACTTTTATCCGGGTCCATCCCCATTTGCCCACCGGGATTGTGGAGGTAAGTCTGGATGAAAGAGGTCATCCTACTTATCTAATAAAAGAGAATGTTGCCTGGGATAATATTATTTTAGATCAGGATTTAGCCGATAGTTCAACCAAAAATAAATGGGAGGTATTTTGTTTTGGGACTCTCGCTCAACGGACCAAAGAAAACCGTGAAGTGCTCAGCCAAATCATCTCTCTAGTACACCCTCATCAGGTATTTTACGATGTAAATTTGAGAAAAAATTACTATGAAAAGGAATGGATTGAAAAATCCTTATGCCAGAGCTCAATAGTAAAACTGAATGATAGAGAGGCTCTTATTATTTCCGAGCTCCTCTTCGGACAAACATTTAAACAAGAAAAACTTGCTGAGCTTATTTGCCGGGAATATGACCTTTCTATTGTCTGTATTACTCATGGAAAGAATGGCTCATCTGTTTACCGTAATGGCAAGTTAGAAAAGGTAGCGGGTATAAATGGGCCGGTAGCCGATACCGTAGGAGGCGGAGACAGCTATAGTGCGGGTTTTTTGTTTTCTTATTTATGCGGGACCAGCATATATGAGGCAGCTGAGTTTGCGGAAATAGTAGGTAATTTTGTGGTTTCCCAATCTGGCGCAGTACCCAAATATCCCAAATGGATGGAAAAAGAAATAGAAAATTTAAAATATAAGATAAAAAAATGACAGGAGAAATGACAGAGACCATCCCCTGTCACAAAAAAGGAGGATAAAATTATGAAATTAGAAAGTCTTGAATTCGAAAATAATGGGTTTATTCCCCAAAAATTTACTTGTGATGGTGAAGACATTAACCCCGGTCTGATTATTGAAGATATACCGGAAGGAACTAAAAGATTAGCACT
>NCRO01000495.1 GCA_002849045.2 Candidatus Sediminicultor secundus | reverse complement strand
CTTTCTCTTATCCTTACTTTTATTAATTTCCTCTTCAATGATTTTAAAAGTCCACTGAGCAGTTTTAGCCACTACAGCAGGACATTTATCTATATGTCCACCAGATTTTTCGAATATTTCTTTCTCTTTTTCATCCCAAAAATTAAAAGAACGTCCAAAGATTTTCTTTTGCACATCCTTGCATATACAGCTTCCGTATTCTTGAACAAACCTATCGTAAAGTTTTTTAGTTAAATAATCCGCTTTTTTATTAGAAATACCATGAAAAAATTCTTCGCGTCGGCGTCCGTAAAGATAACTTATTATTATTGCCCCTCCGGCGAGGGCTCCACATGTTCCTTCACCTGTATTGGCAAATCCTCCTCCAAAAGCGAATGAAGTTGAAAAAAGTTCCTCGCTTTTTATTTGAAAAACTTCTTGAAGAGCAGCTACGGTGCACTGTGAGCAGCAATGTTTTTCTTTTTCAAAATTAAAAGCTAATCTGTAAACTTCTTCCAAGGCTATTCCCTTTTTTTATATTTTGTCTATATCTATATAAGAATTAAACATAATACTTACTCCATTGCTTTGTCTGCTTTCAATTTAATCCCTAAAACTAAATTAATCCTTTTACACTTTTTACTCATATTCCATAATTTAAATCATCTTATATTGTTCATTAAATACTCGGCAACTCTTTTATTAGTAACAATAATATTTATATAACCACCACGTAGTGCACCTAAAATAGCTTCCTGTTTATCTTCGCCACATGCCACACCTATCACAATAGGTATGTACTTCAATTCTTTTAATCCTAAACCTACCATTTTATTATGTAAGGAAAATTTAATAATATTTCCCTGGATATCATAGAAGTTAGTACAGATATCTCCAACTACTCCCCTATCAGTCAGTTTAGCAAATTCTTTAATAGAGAAATATCCTCGCTTTATCATGGTAGAACTTTGTTTGGGGCTACCTATGCCCACCACTGCTATATTGGCTGATTTGGCTTTATCAATAACTGCTTTAATGCTTTTTTCTTTCTCAAGTGCTTCTTTTATCTGAAGATTACTGACAAAGACGGGAGCATTTAATACGTAATATTTCCCCTTAAAGGCTTCACTTGCTTGTCTTGCTATCTCATTGGAATGGATATCTCTACCGGTAATATCAATCCCTCCCAAAAGAGGAACAATATCTATATTTAAATAGTATGGGGGGGTTAATGCTTTCGCTACTTCAGCCAAAGTAGTCCCCCATGAAACAGCAATAGTATCGTTTTCCCGAATTCTTCTTTGTAAAAGTATGGCTGCTGCTTTCGCCACCTTTTTTTTCATAGATTCTTCAGAAATTATTTCTTCATCAGAAACTACAACCGCCTCTTTTAATTCAAAAGATTGTTCAAGCTTATCTTCTAAAGAACTTAAACGATCTTCATAATCTTTAATGTGAAAAGTAACTATCCCTTTATCCCTTCCTTCTTTTAGTAGACGGGATACAGTTGACTTAGATATCCTTAAATTAGATGATATTTCATCTTGACTTAAATTATCCAGATAAAACATCCTACATATTTCAGCAATTAAAGAAGTGTTTCTTTTCATTATATGAATAATCTCCCTTTATGTGAAATATATTGCATATCTTGAAATTATTTTATAATATACAATTACGCATGTCAAGAAAAAATTACTTTTTTATTTCTTTAATAACAATATTTTTTTGAAACATCTTTCTAAAGAAATTAAATGGAGAGAAGGGGGGGG
>NCRO01000494.1 GCA_002849045.2 Candidatus Sediminicultor secundus | reverse complement strand
ATGTATTGTAATGTCAAATAAATTTTGTATTTTGTATCTCGCAAAGATAACAGAAATCGAGAATCAGAATAAATTCAAAATAAAAACTCCGTAGGACAGGCGTCTCGCCTGTCCTACAAGGGCACAATTCATTGTGCCCCTACAGCCTGGACATCACTATAATATATTAATAAAGAAGATATTAATATTGTAATTTATATCAGTCGGAAGTTAAAGGGTTCGAGGAAGAAATGGGTTTGGCTTCCATCCTCACTCTTAGTGGCCCTGTACTCCAAGTATCATAAATTGAGATTACTGTAACTTTCATTGTTGTGCCTGATTCTACTATAGTCCTAATTGTATCATACAAATTAATGGCAGATACGGTCCCTACAAAACTCGTTTTGGGATCAGGAATTATCCCCTCTTTCACGGCAATAATATTCACTTTTCTTAAAAGAGATAAAAGCTTTTTTTCCACTTCACTATAAACCTCTGAACTTTCAATTTCCTCGGAAATGATTTCTTCATCTATTTTGAAGAGTAATTTGTTCTCTAAAATCTTAAAATGCCCTACTATAGGTTCTCCTTTGACCACGTTTATTGAAGATAGAAGTCTTACTATCATCTCTTTATCACTATCATATATCTTCTGGGCTATATCTTCAAATTCTTCTTGGGCAATAATAAATACCTGATTGGTTCGCTCATCTTTTTTAGCACCCATCGCTAATGCTTTGTTGGAAGCTTCGTTTAGGAATCCAAATAACTCTTCCTTTATTTCTTCAATTGGTCTTTGACTTTGAATGATAGTTAGTGCAATCTGTTCTTCCGAGCCAAAGATAACTTCCCCTTCTCTAACCCAGGCAATTCCAGAGTACAAAGCTTTAATAGCAGCATTTAATTCTTCCACTTCTTTATCCAGCTTATCTTTTTCTTCTATTAACCCCTCTCTAATTATCAATAATTCTTCTAATTGACTTGTTTTGCTTTTTATATCTTCAGATAATTTCTGATATTTCTCCTCCATTTCTTGC
>NCRO01000049.1 GCA_002849045.2 Candidatus Sediminicultor secundus | reverse complement strand
AGCCAGTAGCCAGTAGTCAGAACAAATTCGTATCTCGTGAAGAAAAGGGTAATGTATAATATGTAGGGGCACGATGCATCGTGCCCACAGTAAACGGAAATAATACAAAGACAGAGAGGGCACAATTCATTGTGCCCCTACAATACAATACTTATTACTTGCAGACACAAGGTCTGCCCGTACTTTTCTCTCTATTATTTTTTTAACCAATTGACCAGGCAACCAACTAACTAGCTAACTAATCTTACACGGGATACGAATCAAAAATTGACAGATAATCGTATCTATAGTAATATATTGAAAATAATAACAAAATCTAAGAAGGGAAGAGTAGAATAAAATTAGATATAATTTTATTCGAAAGTCATCCCCAAGCTGTTAATCTGAAAAACAAGAGTAGGATTCACCGATAGTTACGTTATAACTTAAACATTGAGAGCCTGTTTAACATAGATATTATAGAAATGTTTTAGACAGGAATTAAGGTGGTACCGCGGATAGACTCCTTTCGTCCTTTTGAGAAACGAAAGGGGTTTTTTGTTTTTAAGCTTAAGGAGGAAAAGATAATGAAAAAAATAGATGCTAAAATACCTTCAGTATACAATCCTAAAAAAGTTGAAGAAAAATGGTATAAATTCTGGTTAGAAAAAGATTATTTTAAAGCAAAGCATAATCATAATAAAGAAAATAATTTTTCTATTGTTATACCTCCACCCAATGTCACAGGAGTATTACATATCGGCCATGCTTTAAATAATACTTTGCAAGATATTCTAATTAGATGGAAAAAAATGGAAGGTTACAATACTCTTTGGCTGCCAGGGACTGACCATGCCGGAATCGCCACTCAAACTATAGTGGAAAGAGAAATTGCCAAAGAAGGAAAAAGCAGATACGATTTAGGGAGAGAACAATTTGTAGAAAGAGTATGGGAATGGAAAGAAAAATACGGAAATAATATTATAAACCAATTAAAAAAACTGGGATTTTCCTGTGATTGGTCTCGATTAAGATTTACTTTAGATGAAGGTCTTTCCAAGGCTGTTAGAAAGGTATTTGTGCAATTATATAAAGAAGACCTGATATATCGAGAAAATTATGTAATAAATTGGTGCCCAAGATGCCAGACTGCTTTGGCTGATATTGAGGTTGAATCAATTGAAGAAGATGCAAATCTGTATTATGTAAATTATCCCATAAAAGATCCTAAAGGAGAGATTATAACTGTCGCTACTACCCGTCCTGAAACTATGCTCGGCGATACTGCGGTAGCAGTTCATCCCGATGACAAAAGATATAAAAAATTTATCGGTAAAACCGCCATATTACCTTTAATGGAGAGAGAAATACCGATAGTAGCTGATAGCTATGTCGATCCCGAATTTGGTACTGGGGCAGTAAAGATAACCCCTGCTCACGATTTAAATGATTTTGAATTAGGAAAACGTCAAAAACTACAAGTAATTAATATATTAAATAATAATGGCACCATGAATGAACAGGCAGGAAAATTTAAAAATTTACCCGTGTTTAAATGTCGAGAAAAAGTTTTGAATGAATTAAGAAAAAAGGGATTCTTAAATAAGATCGAAGATTATAAACATTCTATCGGTCATTGTTATAGATGTGGAACTATTATTGAACCATATCTTTCTAAACAATGGTTCGTTAAAATGAAAGAAATTGCCGAACCGGCAATTTCTGCCGTAGAGGACGGTAGAATTGAATTTATTCCTTCTCGTTGGGACAAAGTTTATTATGACTGGATGAGAAACATTAAAGATTGGTGTATATCACGTCAGTTGTGGTGGGGGCATCGTATACCGGTCTGGTATTGTCAAGATTGTGGAGAAATAATCGTAGAATTAGAAGATCCTACAATCTGTAAAAAATGTGGAAGTCATAACTTACTGCAAGACCCGGATGTTTTAGATACCTGGTTTAGTTCTGCTTTATGGCCTTTTTCTACCTTAGGTTGGCCGGAAGAAACTGAAGATTTAAAATGTTTCTATCCAACAGCAGTATTAGTTACTGGTTTTGATATAATTTTCTTCTGGGTAGCTCGAATGATAATGATGGGATTAAAGTTTCGAGGTGAAGTACCATTTAAACAAGTCTACATAAATCCCTTAATTAGAGATGTAGAAGGTAAAATAATGAGTAAATCAAAGGGAAATGCTATAGATCCCTTAACGATTGTCAAAAAATATGGATCTGACGCCTTAAGAATTACTCTTACCTCACTAACTATTCAAGGAAATTTTATCTGCTTATCTGAGGAAAGAATTAAAGGATTTAGAAATTTCACTAATAAAATATGGAATGTGTCAAGATTTTCTATAATGAATCTCACAGATTTAGATATTAATAAAATAGAAAAAGAAAAATTGAAAATGACTTTAGTTGATAAGTGGATAATCAGCAAGTTAAATGAAACAATAAAAAAATCCACTGAGTGTCTTAATGAATATAAGTATGGGGAAGCCGCTAAAATTATTTATGAATTTACCTGGAACGAGTTTTGTGATTGGTATATAGAGTTTGGTAAACCAAAATTATACCAAAAGAAGAATACAATAGAAAGACGAACATCTCAATATATTCTGTGGTTTGTTTTAGAAAATACCTTAAGGCTTTTACACCCCTTTATGCCTTATATAACTGAAGAAATATGGCAAAAGCTCCCTCATAAAGGGGAAAGTATCATGGTTTCGCCCTGGCCGAAATATAAAGAAGAATATGAGAATAAAGATGCAGAAAATAAGATGGATAAAATAATGAGTATCATTAAAACTATACGAAATATTAAGTCAGATATGAATATTCCCTATAGCAAAAAGATCGATTTATATTTAAACATTAATGGAAAAGACAAATTAAAATTTATAAAAGAAAATATTTATTATATAGAAACCATGATTAAAACAAAATCATTAAAGATAGGAACAGGAATTAAAAAACCAGAGTACTCAGCCACAGGTGTTTTAGAAGGGATAGAAATATTTATTCCCTTAAAAGATATAATAAATATTTCAGAGGAGATAACTCGCTTAGAGAAAAAATTAAATAAAATAAATAATGAGCTTAATCTAATTTTCAAAAAAATAAATAATAAGGATTTCTTATCCAGAGCCCCGGAAGATATTGTTAAAAAAGAAAGAGATAAAGCAGATGATTTAAGAGATATCAAAGAAAGATTGGAAAATAGCTTAAAAACCTTTAAGTAAATAGTCGTTAGTCGTTAGTGAATAGTGAATAGCAAAGAAGAAAATAAGAATAAATTTGTATCGGGTGAAGAAAATTAGAATTCAGAGGTAGGGGCACGATGCATCGTGCCCGCAGTAAAGCAAAGACGAAATCAAAAAAATGTAGGAGTGTATTTCATACGCCCAAGGAAGAACAAAAGATAATAAAACAGGAAGGGCACAATTCATTGTGCCCCTACAAAAAAAGTAAGGGCACGGTGTGACATGTTTTCTTATACTAACGACTATTCACTATTCACTAACGACTAATTAAAGAGGTAAATGTGATAACTTATACAGAAGCAATAAATTATATTTATGATTTAACTAAATATGGTATAAAATTAGGATTAAAAAATATAAACTATTTACTTTATCTCTTAGGTGACCCTCATAAAAAATTAAAAATAATTCATGTTGCCGGGACAAACGGAAAGGGGTCAACATCTTCCTTAATCAGTTCAATTCTTCAATCTGATGGTCATAAAGTTGGTCTCTATACTTCTCCTCACTTAGTTGATTTTACCGAAAGATTCAAAGTTAATCATAAACCAATAGACAGGAAAAAAGTAAGTGAGCTATTAGAAAGAATAAAACCCTCCATAGAAAAGGTTGCCAATACACCTTCTTTCGGNNTAAAAATAACTGAGCAATTTGTAATTTTTCATACTCAGTATAACCAGGAATGTTAATTATCTCCATCCTGTCTCTCAAGGAATAAGGTATTTCATCTTCATTGTTAGCAGTGGTGATAAACATTACCTCAGAAAGGTCAAAAGGTACTTCTAAATAATGGTCGCTAAAAGTATTATTTTGTTCGGAATCTAATACTTCTAAAAGAGCAGAAGCGGGATCGCCTCTAAAATCGGTACTCATTTTATCAATCTCATCCAATAAATAAACAGGATTCTTAGTCTTTGCATTAACTATCCCCTGGATAATTCTTCCAGGCATAGAACCTATATAAGTTTTTCTATGTCCGCGAATCTCTGCTTCATCTCGTACGCCTCCCAGAGAAGCCCTTACAAATTTTCTGCCCATTGCTCGGGCTATTGATTTCGCTAATGATGTCTTGCCTACTCCCGGAGGCCCTATTAAACACAAAATTGTCCCTATTTGTTTATTGCTCAATTTTTTAACTGCTAAGTATTCTAATATTCTTTCTTTAATATCTAATAAACCATAATGGTCCTCATCTAAAACTTTTTTTACTAATTTTATATTTAATTTTTCTTTAGTTTTTTTGTTCCAGGGAAGAGAGATAATCCATTCTAAATAATTTATTATTACCCCGCTCTCGGCAGATAAAAATGGTATTTTTTCTAAACGTTTTGCTTCTTTAATGCACTTCTCCTCTACTTCTTTGCTAAGTTTTAAAGACAATATTTTCTCTTTGAATTCATCAGCTTCTGAAATATTTTTTTCTGCATCTCCTAATTCTTTTTGTATTTCCTTTAATTGCTCCTTTAGATAATAATCTTTCTGGAAATTTTCCAAATTTACTTCTACTCTTTCCTGTATCTTTTTTTCCAATTCTAAAATACTTATCTCTTTCTTTAATATAACAATTAATTTCTCCAGTCTTTCCAAGGGGTTAACTGTTTCCAATAAATTTTGTTTTTCTTTTACCTTTAAAATTAAATTTGAAGCGATTATATCGGCTAATTTATCTGATTTTTCAATATTTTTTATGGAAATCATCATTTCAGAAGGTAATTTATTGTTTAATTTTAAATATTGTTCGAATCTACTGATTGCCAGCCTCATCAATGCTTCTATTTTCAGATTTTTACCATTTTTAATTTTTATTTTTTCTACTTTTACTTTAAGAAAATTCTTAAATTCCTCAGTATTTTTGATTTTTGCCCTACCAAGTCCTTCCACTAAAATTTTTATGGAATCGTCAGGCAATTTATATATTTGTACTATCTTAGCAATTGTTCCGATAGAATATATATCTTCTAATTTTGGTTTTTCTACTTCTGGGTCTTTCTGAGTTGCAATAAATATAAAACTTTTTAAATTTATTGCTTCTTCTAAAGCACTAATAGATTGTTCTCTCCCCACAAAAAGAGGAATAACCATATTAGGAAAAATCACTAATTCCCTTAGTGGTAGTAAGGGTAATATGTTTTTATCTAAGCTTTTTATGTTTTTGTTATTCATGTAGAATATTAAATCTCCCCTTTTTTTATCATATGTCGTATATCATATGTCGTATTTCGTATATAGTATAGCGTATAGTATAAATCTAATAAACTAAAAACGCAAAGCGAAAAGCGAAAAGCTTAAAACCATAATTTAAAATTATAAACTCTTTCGTATAGAGTAGTAATTTTAATGTAAGGGTCGAATTTATTCGACCCGAGAATTTTGAATATTTTTCTTGGGGTTTGATAAATTAAGCCCCTTGTTCACAGTTTCTATGATTTTGTAGGGGCACAATGAATTGCGCCTTCTGTCTTCATATTATCTCCGTTTACACTGGGCACGATGCATCGTGCCCCTACAACAGAATCCTAATTTCTTCACGCGATACTCGATACTCGATACTCGATACTATACGTCAGGCTGTTTCTTTTCTTAAGCCCTCTCTATACCTTTCTATTTCAGGCATACTTTTCTTTTTCACAACTTCTTCGGTGATAGTGCATTTTTCAATATTTTTCTCCGAAGGTATCTGGTACATTATATCTAATATTGTATCTTCTATAATTGAACGCAAACCCCTTGCCCCTGTTTTTCTTTTTATACTTTCTTCCACAATAGCTTCTAAAGCTCCTGAGGTAAGATCAAGTTTTACACCCTCTAATTCAAATATCTTTTTATATTGTTTTACTATGGCATTTTTAGGCTGGGTTAATATTTTTATTAATGCGTCTTTATTTAAAGCTTCTAACGTAGAAACTATATGCAGTCTCCCTACTAATTCGGGTATTAAGCCATACTTTATCAGATCATCCGGTAAAACATTTTCCATTAACTTATAATATTTTTCTTTATTGTTTTTACTCTTAATATCTGCTTTAAACCCGATATTATTTTTACCCATTCGATAATTTATTATACTTTCCAACCCATCAAAAGTTCCCCCACAAATAAATAATATTTCCCTGGTATCTATCTGAATATTCTTTTCTTGCGGGTGTTTTCTTCCTCCGTAAGGTGGTACGCTTGCAACCGTACCTTCTATAATTTTTAAAAGAGCTTGCTGCACTCCTTCTCCTGACACATCTCTGGTTATAGATGGGCTTTCTGATTTACGGGCTATTTTATCAATCTCATCAATATAAATTATTCCTTTTTGAGCTAGATCTATATTATTATCTGTTATTCTTAATAAATTTAATAGAATATTTTCTACATCATCACCTACATATCCCGCTTCGGTTAAAGTTGTAGCATCGGCAATAACAAATGGTACATTTAGTTTTTTAGCTAAAGTCCTGGCTAACAAGGTCTTTCCACACCCAGTAGGACCCATTAACAGAATATTACTCTTTTCTAATTCTATGCCCTCCTTTCTCTTATCTATTTTTTTAGCTTTTTTATCTATTTTATCGTCATTATTACTTTTAATTCTTTTGTAATGGTTGTATACGGCAACTGAAAGTATTTTTTTTGCCTTATCTTGTCCCACTATATATTCATCTAAAAAACTTTTAATTTCCTTAGGAGAAGGAACATTTTTTAAATTAAATGGCCTGTCTTCTTTTTTTCTTCTATCCAATATAATGTCATTACATGCTTCAATGCATTCATCACATATACAAACACCAGGACCTGCAACTATTTTATATACTTCATCTTGACTTTTTCCACAAAATGAACAATTCACTATTTTTTCACCTCTTTCATTTCGTATATCGTATAATATAGCGTAAAGCGTTTAGCGTACAGTATGTTTAGTAAAATATCTATTATACAGAGTTTATGCTTATTTTGTCATTCCTATGAAAATGGGAATCCATATTTCCCAATTTGTAGGGGCACAATGAATTGTGCCCTCTCTGTCTTTATATTATTTCCGTTTGACCTGGGCACGATGCATCGTGCCCCTACAACACATTACTCATTGCGGGAAGATACAAAGTTTGCCCTTACATATTACAAATTATCATTTTTTTAACGCGATACGCAATACGCGATACTATTTCTTAATTGCTTCCTCTCTGCTTTTAATTACTTCATCAACCAATCCATATTCTTTAGATTCTTGAGCAGTCATGTAGAAATCTCTATCAGTATCCTTCTCAACTTTTTCAAATTTCTGACCGGTATGGTAAGTTAATATTTTATTTATAGTATCTTTAATTCTTTTAAGTTCTCGAGTCTGTATCTCGATATCTGTGACCTGTCCTCGCGCTCCACCTAATGGTTGATGAAGCATAATCCTTGAATTAGGCAATACAAACCTCTTCCCTTTTGTACCTGAAGCTAAAATCAAGGCTGCTCCGCTTGCAGCCATACCTATACATATGGTCGAAATATCAGACCTTATATATTGGATGGTATCATAAATAGCAATTGTAGAACTTACAGAACCACCAGGGCTATTAATATAGATATAAATATCCTTATCGGGATCAGTTGCTTCCAAAAATAATAATTGGGCAATTATAGTATTAGCTGTCGCATCATCTATTTCTGTTCCTAAAAAGATTATTCTATCTTTTAATAAGCGAGAATAAATATCATATGATCTCTCCCCTCGAGGAGTTTGCTCTACTACAATAGGAATTAAAGTCATTTGGATTTGACCTCCTTTTTAGAATTTATTGTTTTTATTTGTTTATTTAAAAAATTGATTACTTTTTCTCTTTTTATACTTTCTTTTAGACCGTCTAAATTGTTATTTTTTTTCAAAGTAGCCTCCACTTTTAAAGGATCTTGTTTCATCTCTTTAGCAAGAATCTTAATTTTATCTTTAACTTCCTTTTCAGTAACTTGAAGGTTCTCAACCTGACTAATTTTATCTAAAACTAATTCTTGCTTTATCCTTTTTTTAGCGACAATTCCATATTCTTTTTTGACTTTTTCTTCATCAGTCTTAATACTCTTATAATAATCCAGTAAAGATAAATTTTTAGATTTTAAATCATCTTCTAAAGATTTCATCATATAGTCCATTTCTCTTTCAATTAATACTTTTGGAACTTTTACTTCACAAATATCGGTTACTTTTTCTAATAATTTACCTTCATAATTATTTTTATTCACCATTTCCACTTGTTTTTCTAATTTATCCTTAATATCTTTCTTAAAATCATCTAAAGTTTTAAAATCACCTACTGTTTTAACAAAATCCTTATTTAATTCAGGTAACTCTTTTTCTTTTATTTCAATAACTTTAACTTTATATGTAATTTCTTTGCCTGCTATTTTTTTATCCTTAACACCCTTGGGAACTAAAATCTTTATTTCTTTTTCGTCTCCTGCCGAACATCCTATAAGCTTATCATTAAATTCAGGTGCTGTATTTTTACCTAATTGAACAAGCTGTTTTTCAACTTTACTTCCTTCTATTGCTTTTCCCTCAATATATCCTTCGGAATCAATTACCAAGAAATCATTTTTCTTTGATTTACGATTTTCCACTACATTTAATTTTGCCTGGTTTTCTTGAATTCTCATTATTTCGTTTTTTAAATCACTAGCTGTAACCTTTATATCTTCTTTTTGAATACTAATTTTATCAAAAGTACCCAGTTTTACTTCTGGCATTACTTGAACGGTAGCCTCAAAAATTAATGGTTTATCTTCTTCTATTTGTATTACTTTAATTTCGGGTTGATTTATTGGTTTAATATCAATTTTTTTTATAGCTTCAAGATAACATTCCGGAATTAATTCTTCGGCAGTCTTATCGTAAAAATAACCCTTCCCTAAATGCAGGTTTAGAATATTTTTAGGAATTTTACCCTTTCGGAATCCTGGTATTTTTATTTGATAAGATGTATCATTATATACTTTATTTAATTTACTATTTGTTTTTAACTTATCTATCTCAATCTTAAGTTTTACTTCATTTTCTTTTTGCTTCTTAATTTCTACTTTTGCCATTACCTAAAAACCTCCGATAATTTAACTGTATAGGAATTTCCTTTTTCCGTAAGCACTGATTCGTATCTTGTATATCGTGAATCTTATCTCGTTAAAAATTAGTTAGTTAGTTACCTAGTTAGCTGGTTAAGAAAATAGTAATGTATATAATTAGTAGGGGTAGATCTTGTTTCTGCCCGAAATGAATTCAGTTGTGAGCGACATCTCCTATATATATCATTGCGAGCGACCGCAGGGAGCGTTGGGTGGCACTCAATATTGCTTGAGCGCCACCAGATTGCTTCGTCATTTCACTCCTCGCAATGACAAAAAGGAAAACCCATCCGTAATACGCAATACGAGAGAAAAAGTTTTAAATTTTAAATTATGGTTTTGCGCTTTTCGCTTTAAGCTTTTAGCTGTATAATGATAACTGTAAACTGACAACTAACAACTGAAAACTTGTATTTAAAACTAACGACTATTCACCATTCACTAACGACTAACTTATGCCTTAACTATAATTGCAACAAAGCCGCAAATAATTTTGCGGCTGTTTTTACCTACTTTAATTAATTTTTTTAAATTTCATAAACTAAAATATTTATATTATTTTACCGTATTTTTATGGTGCGAAGGGCGGGACTCGAACCCGCATGGAGTTACCCACTGGATCCTAAATCCAGCGTGTCTACCAATTCCACCACCCTCGCATTTTTATTTTTTGGTGGGCCGTACAGGACTCGAACCTGTGACACCCTGATTAAAAGTCAGATGCTCTACCACCTGAGCTAACGGCCCACAAATTTAAAATGTTAAGTGCTTACACATGATACTATATTTTTTATTAAAATTCCATAATTATATTTGGCGCGCTCGGAGGGACTCGAACCCCCAACCATCGGATCCGAAGTCCGCAGCTCTATCCATTTGGGCTACGAGCGCACATTGGTAGACTGGGGTGAGCGAGGGGATTCGAACCCCCGACCTCTGGAGCCACATTCCAGGGCTCTAACCAGTCTGAGCTACGCCCACCATATTTTTTTGAAATGGCGCGCCTGGAGGGAATCGAACCCCCAACCTACGGATTAGAAGTCCGTTGCTCTATCCTATTGAGCCACAGGCGCGAGATATTACATTGGAGCGGGAAACGGGTCTCGAACCCGCGACAACTAGCTTGGAAGGCTAGTGCTCTACCAACTGAGCTATTCCCGCAAAGTCGGGGCGAGAGGATTTGAACCTCCGACCCCCTGCTCCCAAAGCAGGTGCGCTGCCAAACTGCGCTACACCCCGAAACAAAAGTTATTATATAAGATATATATATATAAGTCAATGATAAAATAACAGTATCGAGTATATAGTATCAAGTATCGAGTTAAGAAAGAGAAAGTAAAGATGGTTAGCTGATTAGCTAGTTAAAAAGAAATGAGGCCACCCGCTACACTTTAGGCTCGATATGTCACGTCTTCTTTCCTGAATTATGATTTTCTTCACTCGATACTCGATACTCGATACTGAACCACTGTAAGCTTCACGCTAAGCTCTTTCACTAACGACTATTTTATTTATAATATCAACCATCCTTCTCATTGCTTTGCCCCTATGACTTATCTGGTTCTTGATCTTCTCTCCTAATTCTGCAAAAGTTTTGTCATATTCTGGAATTAAAAAAATAGGGTCATAACCAAACCCATGCTCACCTTTTGGGTTAAATGTAATACTTCCCTTACATTCTTCCTTAACCATATATATTTTTCCATTCGGAAAAACAAGTACTACCACGCAAACAAATTTCGCGTTTCTCTTATTTATTGGAACATTTTCTAATAATTTAAGTACTTTGTTTATACGCTCTTCATCGCTATCTCCCCATCTTGAAGAATATATTCCTGGCTTTCCTTTTAAATAATCAATTTCTAAGCCTGAATCGTCTGCTAAGCATATTTTACCGGTATACTCTGAAATCTTCCTGGCTTTCTTAACAGCATTTTCTTGATAGGTTTTACCATCTTCCTCGATCTTTGGAAGAGGAGGAAAATCTTTCATAGTTAATATTTTTATTTTAGAACTATCTAAAATATCTTTTATCTCCTTAACTTTACCTAAATTATTTGTAGCAATAAGTATTTCTATCATATTTCTCCCAATATGTTCTTTTCCTTTTCAATTATCTGTTTTATTCCTGTTTCTGCCAATTTAATCAATTCCTTTAAATTTCTTTTAGAAAAAGGCTTACCTTCAGCCGTTCCTTGAATTTCTATTATCTCTCCTTTTTCAGTCATTACCATGTTTAGATCCACTTGGGCATGAGAATCTTCTTCAAAATTTAAATCTAATAACATTTCTCCGTCAAATATTCCTGCGCTGATTGCCCCTACATAATCTTTTATAGGAATATCAATTATTTGTCCTTCAGCCTTTAGATAATTTAAGGCATCAAATAGAGCAACAAAAGAGCCGATAATAGCTGAGGTTCTGGTACCACCATCGGCTTGAACTACATCACAGTCTATCCATATAGTTCTCTCTCCTAATTCACTTAAATCTACTACCGATCTTAAAGATCTCCCTATTAATCTTTGAATTTCAGAAGACCTTCCGCTTATTTTACCTTTTACTGAGTCCCTGATATTTCTAATTTGATTTGCCCTGGGAATCATGGAATATTCAGCTGAAATCCAACCCTGCCTTGTCCCTCTTAAAAATAAAGGAACTTTATCTTCAATCGAAGCAGTACATATTATTTTAGTATCCCCCATCTCCATAAGGGTGGATCCTTCTGCATATTTTATGTAATTTCTGGTAATTTTTATAGGTCTTATTTCATTATATTTTCTATTGTTCGATCTAAACATTTCCCCTCCTTAATTTAGTCGATAGTGAATAGTCGTTAGTCGTTAGCTTTAAAGACAACGCGCAAGATACAATATGAAAACTCGTAGTTTTTAGTTTACAGTTCTTGGTTTTTGGTTTAGGATAAAGCAAAAAAGCGAAGTTTAAAATTATCTAATTCTCCAAGCATCTATTTCTTTTCTCTTTTTTTCTTTCTCTCCTAACTAAATACTATTCACTATTCACTAACGACTAATATACTAACGACTATTTTCATTTTTTTCTGGTGAGTAAATAATCAGCTAAACTTTTCAATGTTTCGGCTTTTTGATTGAATATTTTTAAAGAATCTTTTGCTTCCTCAATTAACCTTTCGGATTCGCTCTTTGATTCTTTCATCCCAAATTTATTAGCATAATTAGGTTTTTCCGTATCCCTTTGGTCTTGCATAATATCGAGCATATCGTCAACAATTTGAAAAGCCAATCCTATATTTTCACCATATTTGGTTAAAGCTTTGAGTTGTCTTTGCTTTGCCCCGGATAATATTGCTCCTGCCCTAATAGAAAGACAAATTAAGGCAGCAGTTTTTTTCATATATAGATTATTTAAATCTTCTTTTTTAATATTTTCATTTTTTAAGCTTATATCTTCTACTTGTCCTCCTAACATATTTTCAGTTCCAATGTAAAAAGATATTTCTTTTAGCAATTTTAGAATTGATTGTTTTTTTATTTCTTTAACTTCAGAATTCTTAATTACTAAGTCAAATCCGGAAACTAAAAGGGCATCCCCTGCTAATAAAGCTATGGCCTCTCCAAATACTTTATGATTGGTTGGTTTCCCACGTCTAAAGTCATCATTATCCATACAAGGTAGATCATCATGAATTAATGAAAAAGTATGTATTAATTCTATCCCGCAAGCTGCCTTTATTACATTTTCAGTATCTTTACCAAACAATTCAGCGGTTGCTAAAGTTAGAATTGGCCTAATCCTCTTACCTCCGCTAAAAACACTGTAGCGAATTGCCTTGTGAATAATTGAAGGTGGTTTTTCTTCCGACGGTAAATATTCATCTAACACCTTATCTATGATATTTTTTTTATTTTCCAGATATTTTTTAAAATTCATTAATT
>NCRO01000493.1 GCA_002849045.2 Candidatus Sediminicultor secundus | reverse complement strand
TGCTCAGGAGTTTCGTGGGCTCGGAGATGTGTATAAGAGACAGATATTATATATCTATTGTTTTTATTATAATCGTTAATGTATTGTAATGTCAAATAAATTTTGTATTTCGTATCTCGCAAAGATAACAGAAATCGAGAATCAGAATAAATTCAAAATAAAGACTCCGTAGGACAGGCGTCTCGCCTGTCCTAAAAGGGCACAATTCATTGTGCCCCTACAGCCTGGACATCACTATAATATATTAATAAAGAAGAGATTAATATTGTAATTTATATCAGTCGGAAGTTAAAGGGTTCGAGGAAGAAATGGGTTTGGCTTCCATCCTCACTCTTAGTGGCCCTGTACTCCAAGTATCATAAATTGAGATTACTGTAACTTTCATTGTTGTGCCTGATTCTACTATGGTCCTAATTGTATCATACAAATTAATGGCAGATACGGTCCCTACAAAACTCGTTTTGGGATCAGGAATTATCCCCTCTTTCACGGCAATAATATTCACTTTTCTTAAAAGAGATAAAAGCTTTTTTTCCACTTCACTATAAACCTCTGAACTTTCAATTTCCTCGGAAATGATTTCTTCATCTATTTTGAAGAGTAATTTGTTCTCTAAAATCTTAAAATGCCCTACTATAGGTTCTCCTTTGACCACGTTTATTGAAGATAAAAGTCTTAAAATCATCTCTTTATCACTATCATATATCTTCTGGGCTATATCTTCAAATTCTTCTTGGGCAATAATAAATACCTGATTGGTTCGCTCATCTTTTTTAGCACCCATCGCTAATACTTTGTTGGAAGCTTCGTTTAGGAATCCAAATAACTCTTCCTTTATTTCTTCAATCGGTCTTTGACCTTGAATGATAGTTAGTGCAATCTGTTCTTCCGAGCCAAAGATAACTTCCCCTTCTCTAACCCAGGCAATTCCAGAGTACAAAGCTTTAATAGTAGCATTTAATTCTTCCACTTCTTTGTCCAGCTTATCTTTTTCTTCTATTAACCCCTCTCTAATTATCAATAATTCTTCTAATTGACTTGTTTTGCTTTTTATATCTTCAGATAATTTCTGATATTTCTCCTCCATTTCTTGCAATTGAGTAGTTTTTTTCTTTAGATCTTCTTTGGTAGAGGATAGCTGCATATTTCTTAACTCTACTTCCCGGGATAAATAGGAAAGCTTTTCCTTTAACTCTTCCATTCCGAATAGGGCAGTTCTAACGTCATTGGAGGAGATAGCAAGTATGGTTA
>NCRO01000492.1 GCA_002849045.2 Candidatus Sediminicultor secundus | reverse complement strand
AATATGCGGTTAATAATTTTTCCTGGGAAAATACCATTAAAGAAGTAGAAAAAATATATAAGGAAGTAATATTTTAACCAAGGAAAGATAAGTTTAATAAAAATTATTTACACAAAGGAGAAGGAGAAAGAAAATCATGCGAATTGTAGTGGTTATCCCCACTTATTGGGGGAGGAAGAAAGAAATTGGGATAGAAGAACTCATTTTTGATGATCTTCCAGAAGGCCTCGACCTTACCATTGGTCTTAAGGTCTGTAGGGCCTGGTATAGATATGTTTTATCCCTAACTGGTCACACATGATCTCAAAGGGATGTTCTCTATCCAAGGATCCTTTGAATTCCGGACCATTATCAGATAATACGTTCTCAAATTCGAAGTTATAGATTTGTTTGAACCAGGACAGAGCCCGGGCCATAAAGTAAGTTAAACTAGAGGCCCTCTTATCCTTTAGGATTTCTAAGTAGGTAAGCCGGGTACAATCATCCTCTAAAGCAGCAACATAAAGGTTTTTTACTTTAAAGACGGTACGAATGTCTTTAGGTATCTTAGTAAGATCGATATGGGCTAACTCCCCCGGGGTTACCTTCTCATAGCGTTTGATAATCTTCTTCTGGGCCGGGTTTAGGGGATAGCGTTTTTTAATCCGGTCCATGGTAGCCGGAGAAGGAGTCTTATCCAGATAATATGGTTTAAACAATAATACCAGTTCATAGCGATTAGAGCCGAACCTACGGTAAGCTTTCATGATATTACGCTCTATCTCTTTAGGGGTTCTACGGGATCCCGGACGGGCCCCTCTTTTAGCAGGGAGTAAGGAATCATCCTGTTTTCCCCCTTCCTGCCATTTACGATAATAACGTCTTAGCTCTTTATTTGAGATATGATAAGCAGAACATAAGTCTTTAACAAAGCGAAAAGAACGGGGGAGAACCTTATTCTGGATCTTTTCGTACTCTTCCAGAATAGGCTTCCATCTTTTTACGAAGACCCGTTGACTAATTTTTATAATTAAGTACCTCCTTTGGTGGTATAATTATACCAAATAAGTTACTTAATTACTGAGCATGAACAACCGTCCCTATGACATTATTCACAAAGCCCGCTCTTACTGGATCTTAGCAAGGCATCAAAGTCATAAAGCAATATATATTCTATTATGCTAAGAACCTCCTTGTATAATTGCATTTATTTCTTAATGGACATTTTTCACATAATGGTTTACCTGGTTTG
>NCRO01000491.1 GCA_002849045.2 Candidatus Sediminicultor secundus | reverse complement strand
TATACTATATACTACATACTAACTTGGCTTCACATTCTCCTCTCCGTCATTCCTTTGGTCCGTCGTAAAAGTTCAAAGCTATTTCCTAAATAATGAGAAGGGCTAAGATTTAAATTATACTCCATATCTTCTCCTTGGTCAGGATATCGGGGATAAATAATTACTTCTCCTAAATGATAAAGAGTTAATTTTCTTTGTTGGATTACCTGGTATTCATTTTCCAGAGCCTTTAATATAGTTAAGGCATTTTCAATACAAACTTCAGAAAAATTATATATGGTTTTTGCAGAAATATTTTTAATAAATGAAGGGAAAGTATAGGGTAGTATCTGATTAATAGATCTAACTAAATTTCCCTGAGTCCTTATCCTTCTCATTAATGCATCTCCCCCAACAAAAGGATACAACTCGCTTTCATTAAACCAAAGCCTGAGATTGGGAATAAAATGGGCACAATCAACATCTCTATCTAATATAGTTGCTATCTCTTTCCCACTACCAGATAGTGCCCCCACAATAATTTTTTTAATTTTGATATCATATTTTTTAAATAGGGGCTCAAGGGTCTTTATTCTATATCCTTTGTGTAAATAGTCATCAATAAGAACTACAGGCATATCAAATGAACGAATCATCTTAACCTGATTTTCCAGGCTCATATAATTGGGAAAGGCATCTATTTTAAAACTTTTCACATCAGAAGCAAATATCTTTTCGGTATGAAGAGATTTAGTTACCGTATTAGGTACTACCATCTTATGCAGTATCTTTCCGAAGGGTACACACATCAACCCTCCTAAAGCTCGAACAGTTAAAGGCTTTGTCGGAACATCGTTTATCTTGCAAATTTTCTTTACAATAGTCTGATTAATTAAATTTATATTAAATGGTAAGACAATATTCCCGGGATAAAAAGTGGTAAATGATTTTAATAATCGTTTACGAGACATTATAATTGATTTTTTAATGTTTAAATTTTGACAGAAAGGTTCCTTTATAATTGTCTCGGTGTCCAGATTAACTATACAGGGCTTACTCATATCCACTACAAATGCTGGATTATCTTCATTGCTGAAGGGTAAGCGATAAAACCCCATAAGTTCTAAGTTCTCGTTTAAAGAAGTTAAAGGATAATTGATTAATATATTCCTAAATATTGTATAATTGCAATCTTTCTCTATACAAAAAGAAAGGGTTTCTGTAAGAATAACTTGCTCAAGGTTTTCAAGTTCTGATTTATTTTCCCTATCACTTATGGTAAAAATACCATCAATAGCTATAGTACGGCCAACTGCATTTTCCCGGATATACTCAGATATTAAATTATCTTTAAACTCTTGGAAAAGGGTGTTTGAACGAACCCAATGAAAGGCTGAAAAACCTAATATTGTTCCATTATGGCGGACATCACGTAACAGTAAAATTCTCGGATTTAATTTACGAGTAAACTCAACCAACTTTTTAGATGTTTCATTTTGATTATATTTAGAAAATATTTTCTGACAAAGTTCTTCTATTAAATCCGGGGTAATATTTTCAATTATCTGTATATCAATGGAGATAGTTTGTATTACGCTCTTATATTGTGGTTCTTTTTGGTATAAACTATTTTCGTAAATATATTTCTGGGCTAAAGGATCAATAATTCTTGATATATCTCTATTTTCATCAATGTTGCCTCTTATTTGACTTGAACTTATTTCTTCATAACAAGGAGTAAGATTAAGTTTTATCGTCTCTCCCCTTATTTCTTTAATAGCTTCTTGAATCATTTTTTCTTTCTCATCAGCAGCATGTAAAGTCCTTCTGTCAAAAACAATATGAGAAAAAGTATGTATAGAATTTTTTCTCTTATTTTTTTGGTAAGCAGAAGCGCTTAATATAACATCACTGCCTACTACAATATAAACCTCAGAAAATGAGAAGTTTTCTCTCAAAACCTTTAAATCATCTGGATTGGCAATATTAACCGGTAAATCTTCAGGATATAAATATACATTAAGTTCATCAGCAATAGAAATATTTATTATATTCCTTCTGAAGAGGTGTGGCTGGGTCCTTTTTGACCAGGAAAATTCATCAACTGCTAAATATATTTCAAATCCGAGTATTTCTATTTCTTTTACAATCTCTTTATGGCTTAAGGAAAATGGGTCAAAAGCTCCTGGGAAGAAAGCTATTTTGTCTGGGATTTCAAGGCTTATACTCCCTTCGTAAAAATTATAATCAGAGATAAATTTATACATATAATTAAGTCCGATGCAATTTATTAAAAACATAAGGCCTTCTTTATTTACAGGAGCTAACAGAGTAAGAATTTTTTTGGCAATAAGTTTAAATATATGGTTTTTTTCTTCTAAATTAAGATGTCTTGAGCCAAATATTTCCTTACCAATAACTCTGAATGCTGCCTGTTTAACCTTTAAATTATAGTGCACGAAGCCATTTAAAAGGATACCGATCATCTTGCTAAGTCTGTTTTCATATGATTCCTCTTTTTCTGTAAATCTTTCTCGATACTTAGGATAATTTGCAATAGCTATACCAATGGTTCTAAGTAGCAATGAACTTAATTTAGGATCTGACTGTTTGATTTTTTCTATTAAATCATCAACAATTTCCTCTAGTTCATTAGATGTAAGATAGAGTATTAATTGACCCAAATAGTAAGGAATATATTTAGTAAATTGATAATCTTCCATTTCTAAAGCCCGCAATAGTTCAATAGCTATATCGTTCCTCTGTTGAAAAGATAAGGAAGGCATTAAATTTACCAAGGCCTCACCAGCCAAATTTCTAATATCTTCTATGCCGCTAACTTTTAAAATATTGCAAAAATGCAAAGCAGTATAAATTTCTTCCTGTTTACTTTTTAAGGTATGTTCTAATAAAAGTTCTATCTGAATTTTTTTAATTATTCCGCTGGTTGAAGTTTTAAGGTTGCTTAGAAATATATACTGTATTTTTTCTATGTCTCTTCGATAAAATTCGATATGCTTTTTTACAATGTTTTCATCCAAACCTAATAATTCAACTATCTTCATATTTAAATAATTTTCAGCAGGAAGCACTGAGGTAGAAATATTACTAG
>NCRO01000490.1 GCA_002849045.2 Candidatus Sediminicultor secundus | reverse complement strand
GGCATATGGGATCAGCCTCGTGTTCTCGTGGGCTTGGATCTGTGTATAATAGACAGAGTGTCCTCCCAAAAGGATAGCCGGGTTTAAATCAGAAGTTTTAATTTTAGGAGTAATGAAAGAGGGTGGAGAAGTTATTCTGCTTCAGCCTGACCGAGAAGCCCCTTTAGGCTATAAAATAGGGTAGAATAAGTTGAAAAACTCCAAAGTTAAAGGTATTTTAAATGGAAAATATAATTAATAATGAAAAAATTAATCGGGTAGTAGAATTAATTAAAGAATCTAAATATACAGTTGTACTAACCGGAGCGGGAGTAAGCACCGGATCGGGAATAGCAGATTTTAGGACCCCTGGTAAAGGTATTTGGGAGAAGGTAGACCCCTTTAAAGTTACATCTATTACAGCATTTGAGGAGAACCCACAGCGTTTTTATCATTTTTATCGACCTCGTATCGAGATGTTGTCTCGAGTTTCTCCCAATCCTGCACACAAGGCTATTACCATATTGGAAGAGATGGGTTATATAAAATGTCTAATTACTCAAAATATCGATAACCTGCACCAGAAGGCAGGCTCGAAGAAAATTATTGAAGTTCATGGAACTTTAAGAGAAGCTGTTTGCCGAAAATGTGGAAAGATGATTTCTTCGGAGGTATTACTGAAAAAAATAGAAACAAGTGAAGAGAAAGTCCCCTATTGTGCGTGTGGCGGAATATTTAAACCAAATGTAGTCCTCTTTGGAGAAATGCTTCCCAATTTAGATAGTGCCATTTACCAATCTATGCGAGCAGATTTAATGTTGACTGTCGGTTCATCACTCCAGGTTGGCCCGGTGAATATGTTACCCCAATATTGTCTGGATAGAGGAGGTAAATTAATCATTGTTAATTTTATGTCCACTCATCTTGACTATTCAGCTGAGGTAGTGGTTAAGGAAGATGTTTGTGATTTTTTACCGGCAGTTGTAAAAGTTTTGAGAAGAAAATAGTTGTAATTAAAGATAAAGCCGTCCCTTTTTTATAAAAATATTTATAAAAATTTGACAAAATTGTTGAAAGAGGTAGAATATAATAGATAAAGTTAATATAAATGGCTGGTCCTTCTTACTCAAAAGAGATGCTAAAAACAATCCATTAGTCCTCTGAAAACAGAGATTGTTTATGAGGGATCTCTTGTGTTTTAATAATGTTATCGTTAAAGGGGTTGGAATCACTGTTTTTGTTTCTACCTCCTATGGGAAACGTTATTGGACTTAAGAGAAATAATAACGAAAAGGAGGTAAGAAACATGGAAGGTAGTAAATTATATGTAGGGAATCTTAAATATTCTGTAACTAATGAGAAAATAAAAGAATTATTACAAGCAAAGGGTGAAGTTAAGAGTGTTAAACAAAGCGAAGGAACAGCATTGGTATTAGTAGAAATGACTTAGCCGGAAG
>NCRO01000489.1 GCA_002849045.2 Candidatus Sediminicultor secundus | reverse complement strand
CAGTAGCTTCAATAATCTTTACGCCCTCCGGAAGTGGGGTTAGATGATCCTGAAAGTCCTACTATTTTAAGGGATTTCTTGGAGTCCGTGGGTGCGGAAGTAATTGATTATCCTTATGAAACAGAGTGTTGTGGCTCCTATCATACTGTGGTAAATATAAATCTGGTTGTTGAGCGGGCTTACGATATTTTGAGTTCAGCCATTAGTCAGAAGGCAGAAGCAATTGTTTTAAGCTGTCCCTTATGTGGCTTTAATTTAGATAATCGACAAAAAGAGATAAAAGAGAAGTTTTCAGATTTTACAAGTATACCAGTATTCTATTTTACTCAGCTTTTGGCCCTCTCTTTGGGTCTTGGCGAAAAAGTTTGCCGATTTGAATTAAATTTTATTGACCCTCGTCCTTTGTTAAAGAGTAAACATTTAATAGGTGGAGCATAAAATGAGTAGAATAGGTGTTTTTATTTGCCACTGTGGTTTAAATATTGCAGGTACAGTAGATGTAAAAAAAGTAGCTAAGCTCTTAAGTAATTATTCAGGTGTTGTTTGTTCTACTGATTATATGTATATGTGTTCTGACCCCGGTCAGGATATGATAAAGAAAATGGTTAAAGAGAAGAAACTTGATGGTGTAGTTGTAGCCGCTTGCTCACCTACAATGCATGAGACTACCTTTCGTAATACAATAGCTTCCGTGGGGCTAAATCCTTATAAAATTGAGATTGCCAATATAAGAGAACAATGTAGCTGGGTGCACCAGGATAATAAGGAGAGAGCTACAGAAAAAGCCGTAAAGATTATTGAAGCTACTG
>NCRO01000488.1 GCA_002849045.2 Candidatus Sediminicultor secundus | reverse complement strand
TTGTTACTCATCAAGAAGTATTTTGCTGGTTTTTGGCTACCTGGGTTTGGGATACAGAGAACGATCTCGGTAACTGGACTCTATTTGGAGACGTAGAAGATTTCTATGTGGCAAATGTTGCTTTTGATGTTGGCGATGAAGATGAAGTAGCTGTTGGCGTTACCGGTTCTTATGATCAATTAGCCGGTGGAATGGCCGGAAGTGTGGATTTAGCATTCGCATTGGGCGAGGATGATGAAACAGCTATAGCTGTTGAAGCAGGTGTATTCTACGGCGCTGCATTAACTTATGCAGGAGCATTGGAAATCGGTACTTCATTAGACGACCTCGGTTTGACAATTGATGCCCATTACGTAACTGCTGGATTCGTTCCAACTAATACTGACTTTACTGCTGACAGATTTGGCGGTGGCGTAGAGGCAACTTATCCATTAACCGAGGAAGTTGGTGTAACATTAGGCTGGACTTACGATATGAATACAGCTATGGCAGTCCAAACTCATGACGTAGATGTTGATTTACTCTACACAGTTGATGCAGTTACTGAAGAAACTGCAGGATTAGGTATTGGCTACGATTTATTAACTGCTATTGCTACCATAGATGCTAACTATATGAACTATCCATTAGCTGATGATTATGTCTTAAGCGGTGCAGGTGAATATGATTACCCAGCAGGGACATATGTTGCTGTAGCTACTATAGAATATGATATGGCTGAAGATATGGATCTTATAGTAGAAGGAAGAGTTGATAGTGATGGTGCTGCTTTCTGGAGTGCTGAAGTACAATTAATTTATACTTTAGCTGAAAAAACCGAATTGGTTGTTGGTTTTGAGATGAATGATTGGGATGATGATATCAATGATTACGATGATATGGTCATTTCCGGTACTGCCGGTACTGTAACCGCAGAAATCGCAGTAGAATTCTAATTGTAAAAGCTTAGTGAGATTCTACAATAACCCCCGGAATTTTTCCGGGGGTTATTTTTTTTTGGAAAATATTTGCGGAAACTGCAGAATAATATTATAATAAAATAGTCGTTAGTCGTTAGTGAATAGTATATAGTGAAGAAAAAATAATTCAGGAGTCAGAAGATTATTAGCGGTTGGTGTTTAGGAGGTAGAGGTTCGATTCATCGAACCCGTTTCATACGTAGGACAGGCGTTCCCCGTTTTCACGAAGACAGGCCCGCCTGTCTTTAATGGCATTATGACCTCTGATTTATCAGAGTACGGCAACATTATCTTAAAACTAAAAACTAATAACCAATAACTAATAACCAAAAACCAGTTTTGTATTTTAATTGATTGATTAGATAAGTGAGCAATAGAAAGTCAACTAGACAAATATGAC
>NCRO01000487.1 GCA_002849045.2 Candidatus Sediminicultor secundus | reverse complement strand
ACCTAAGCCAAGACAACCCATTGACCCATATTTTGTAACGGCGTCATAGAAGAACTTAAAATATTTCAAGCCAGCTGTCTTATCGAAAACTAGCTTACCGGTAGTAGAATCGATAGTCTCTCCACCAAAAGCATAGTAGAAAGCAGTAAAGTCACCGCCATTACTAGGACGAGTCCAGAAGCCATTACCTGCTTCAACGACTCCCTTATCTACCGCCTGTTTGGCTGTCTCTAACATGTCATAAAGGGTAAATTCACCTTTTTCAATTTTTCCGGGCAATGCTGCTATTTCTTCCTTTGACCAACCAATTTCCTTTAATAGGGTTTTATTCCAGTAAAGTGGTCGAGCTTCAGCATCTTGAGGAACACCCCAAATCTTGTCCTTGTACATAGAGGAATCCCATAGAGTATCAAATACAAGGTTGAATATGGGGAATTCTTTTATCAACTCGTCCAGAGCAATAATCCGACCCGCCTCAGCACTCACACCTATATCTTCATGACCAGTCAACCAAATATCAGGCGCCTCACCAGCACC
>NCRO01000486.1 GCA_002849045.2 Candidatus Sediminicultor secundus | reverse complement strand
TTTGATTTTTCCTCCTTAAATATTCTATACTGTTTTTATTATTTTAAACTTAGATTAATATTTCTTTCGTAATATTATCTGGAACTTTCTCGTAATATAAAAATTGCATAGTAGAAGTTGCTCTACCTTGTGAAATTGACCTTAAACTAGTAGCATAACCAAACATTTCTACTAAAGGTACGTAAGCAGTAATAATCTTTACTTTAGCCTTTGTTTCTATCCCCTCTACTTTCGCCCTCCGTGAACTAATATCACTTATCAGGCTGCCTAAATATTCTTCTGGAGTTACGATTTCTACTTCCATCATCGGCTCTAAAAGTATTGGTTTGGCCTTTTTCATACATTCTTGAAAAGCCATAGAAGCTGCTATCTTAAAAGCAATTTCTGATGAATCTACTGGATGATAAGAACCATCTAATAAAGTTATTTTTATATTGGTAACCGGGTAATTGGCTAATACTCCACTTAACATAGCTTCTTTTATACCCCCTTCTACTGCGGGAATATATTCTTTGGGTATTGCTCCGCCAACTATCCGATTAATAAATTTAAAATTATCTTCTTTGTAAGGTTCTATCTCCAAGATCACATCTCCATATTGTCCTCTGCCTCCTGATTGTTTGATAAATCTTCCTCTGGCCTTAGCAAGTCTCTCGATTGTTTCTTTATAAGCCACTTGCGGCTTTCCTATATTTCCTTCTACTTTAAATTCACGGAGTAAACGATCTACAATTATTTCTAAATGCAGTTCCCCCATACCTGAGATAATAGTTTGACCGGTTTCAACATTATGTGTTCTTATAAAAGTCGGGTCTTCTTCTGATAACTTATCCAAAGCTAAAGCCATTTTATCTTGCTCTGCTTTACTTTTTGGTTCTATAGCGATAGAAATTACCGGCTCAGGAAATTTCATTGATTCTAAAATTATAGGATGTTTTATGTCACATAAAGTATCGCCGGTAGTAGATTTTTTTAAACCTATTATTGCACCTAAATTTCCTGAATGTATCTCTGTAACATCCTTCTTGTGATCAGCATGAATCAGTACTAGTCTATTAATTCTTTCCTTAACCTCTTTGGTTGGGTTGTAAACATAAGAACCAGATTTTAATGTGCCCGAATAAACCCTGACAAAGCTTAATTTACCTATATAGGGATCAGTCATAATCTTAAAAACTAAAGAAGATAATGGTTCTTTATCTTCGACTAATCTATATATTCCCTTCTCAGTTAGAGGGTCTATGCCTTTGACCGGTGGAACATCTATAGGAGAAGGTAGATAATCAACTGTTGCATCTAAAAGCAACTGAACACCTTTATTCTTTAATGCCGAACCACATAAAACCGGAACTATCTTATTTTTAATAGTTAACCTGCGAATTGCAGACTTTATTTCATTGGAGGCAATTTCTTCACCTTCAAGATATTTCTCCATAATTTTTTCATCAAGTTCAGCTAAACTTTCTATCATTTTATGATTATGTTCATTGGCTAATTCTCGCATATCTTTTGATATAGATACTTCTTTATAATTTACTCCTAAATTATCCATAGTATAAGAA
>NCRO01000485.1 GCA_002849045.2 Candidatus Sediminicultor secundus | reverse complement strand
GTGGGAGCAGGAGCAGGTTACGCCAGAAACTGCAATCTTATGGATTTTCGGCTCAAGGAGCAAATTTAACTATTATTGGAGTCTCTCTCTACTTAAGTTTATCAGCTTTTATTATTTCTATATACCAGAATTTCTATCTACTGTTAATCCTGACTGCTTTTGGCTGGGTGGTTTTTGAATTACTGAAAAATAAGGTTCGGTCAGAGGAATTGATTATCGGAAGAGATATTTTGACCAGCCGCATAAAACTCTTTAAGGTGGGCATCGACCAGGTAGATAATCAGGAAACTATTCAAAAAATAGAGGAATTTGTAGTTTCTAAAAAAGCTCATCAGATAGTTACTCCGGATACTTTGGCTGTATTACTAGCAAAGAAAGACCCTGAATATCACGCTATATTAAAATCTGCAGATTTAGTTACCCCTGATGGGGCAGGTATTTTATGGGCTACCACAACTCTAAATTATCCCTTACCTGAAAGGGTAACCGGCATAGACATAATACATAACATATGCCGATTGGCTACCAAAAAGAGGTATTCTTTATATTTATTAGGCTCTTATCCTGGAGTGGCCATCGAGGCTGCCTTAAATTTAACCAAGAAATATCCGGGGATAAAGATAGCCGGAACTCATCATGGCTATTTTGGGTGTGAAGATTCTCAAAATTGCGAAAATGTTAAAAGTGGTAATAACGATAAGAATAAAGAGGAAGAAGAGATTACTGCGGAGATTAAAGAAAAAAGGCCAGATATATTGCTGGTGGGAATGGGTGTACCCAAACAAGAAAAGTGGATTAGTAAAAATTTAGATAAATTAGATGTTCCGGTCTGTATGGGGGTAGGCGGAAGCTTTGATGTCCTTTCCGGCAGGATACCACGGGCACCATTATGGATGCAAAGACACGGGATGGAATGGATTTATAGATCGATTAAGCAGCCGAATAGGATTTTCCGAGTTTTTGCTCTTTTTTACTTTATCTGGCTGGTGATTTTAGGGAAAATAGTTTATTCTCTAAAAGAAGTAGATAAATAATCGATAATAGATAATGTTTAATAAGTAAATGATAATTAACTGAAACGGCTATTAAAAATACAAAAATAAAATATAAAATATTAATTAATTTAGTA
The DNA here is from genome assembly GCA_002849045.2 of Candidatus Sediminicultor secundus. The sequence continues at coordinate 2,383 of NCRO01000485.1, read as the reverse complement.
TTTTAGTATTAGTGCATTATCTCAATGGTGATAGATAATCGAATTATAATATAACTAATCTCTCTATTTGCTTATTCTTATAGTCTTAAAATTCTAAATGCTAAAACAATTAGACCGCCCTTCAATATATCTTAGACAAGCATCACCCTTTATTTTATATCAAGATCCGTCTTTCTGATTAATCAATTAAATAAGGAGACATCAGATGAAGATTTTACTTAAAGGTGCAATAATTGTAGTTGCCTTAGTAATTCAACTTACTCTCATTAATTCAGTTACCATTTTAGGATTAAAACCTGATTTAATATTGATAGTAATAGTAATTTTTTCCTTGCTGAAGGGAGCAAAAGAAGGGACTATCTCCGGATTTGCTTCCGGCCTTTTACAGGATATCTTTTCTATCGGTCTCTTAGGAATAAATGCTTTGGCAAAGACGGTGATTGGTTTTACCTGCGGAATTTTAAAAGAAAAAATATTTTATGAACATATATTATTTCTTATTCCGGTAATAACTTTTATTGCATCATTTATACAAAGTATTTTAATATTTTTGCTATTACGTGCTTTTGGAATCGAATATAACCTGGCCTGGAGCCTAAAACAGGTAGCCCTTCCCGAGGCTTTATATAGCAGCCTGCTATCACCTTTTATTTTTTTAGTAATAAATAAACTTTTTCAGATGATTAAAGAACAAAAATTAAAAAGTTAACCAAAGGTGTCTGGCACCTTTGGTTAACTTTTGCCATCAAATTGAGGAGTAATTATGAGGGAATCTTCTACAATTCCAGAAGATGTGAAACAACGGCTAAATTGGTTATTGATATTTATTGTCATCTGCTTTTCAATATTAGTTATCGGTTTGTGGTATTTGCAGATGATTAAAGGAGAGGAATTTAAGGAAAGAGCGGTAGAGAATTGTATTCGTGCCCTGGTAGAAGATGCTCCGCGGGGCAGGATTTATGACCGCCAGGAAAAGTTGTTGGTTACTAATCGTCCGGCAGTAGTAGTTTCTATAATCCCGGCAGAAGTCGATGATTTAGAAAAACTGAGTGAAAGGCTAAGTAGAATAATAGGTATTTCTCCGGAAGAAATTTCGCAGACAGTAAAAAATTACCGGGAAAACCCTTTTAGGCCGGTGAAAATTCTGGATGATTGTAAGACAAATAAGATAGTGGAGATTGAAGAGAGAAAAGATGAATTAAAGGGAGTGGTTTTAGAGGTTAAACCTCGGAGGGATTATCTTTACCATGAGTTTGCAGCTCATAGCTTGGGTTATGTGGGAGAAATAGATAAAGAAGAGTTGCAGCAATTTGGCAATCCAAAATTCCAGGGAGGGGACATCATAGGAAAAGCCGGACTGGAAAAATATTATGATGATATTTTAAGAGGAGAAAAAGGAGGGAAGGAAGTCGAAGTTGATGCCTTGGGTCAGGAGATAGCTACTTTATTGTATCAGAAACCGGTTCCGGGCAAAGATTTGGTCTTAACTATCGATAGAGACTTGCAGCTCTACGGAGAAAATTTACTCTTTGGCAAGAAAGGTTCCATTATAGTAAGTGATCCTAACAGCGGCGAAATATTGGCTCTGGTTAACAGACCTTCTTTTAATCCTAATTTATTTGCTGACGGAATTTCCCATTCTGACTGGCAAAGGCTTTCTTCTGATGCCGATTACCCTTTGACTAACCGAAGTGTTCAAGGTCTTTATTCTCCTGGTTCAATATTTAAAGTGGTTACAGCTATAGCCGCTCTGGAAGAAGGAGTTACCGATAGAAAAAGAAAAATTTATTGTTCGGGTAGTTTTGAATTAGCTGGCCAGGTTTTTACTTGCTGGAAGGAGACCGGACACGGGAGTTTGAGCATTGTAGATGGAATTGCTTATTCCTGTAACATCCATTTTTATACTTTAGGAAAAGACCTGGGGATTGAAAGATTTAATAAATATATGCAGAAATTTGGATTAGGAGAAAAAACGGGAATTGATATACCAGCAGAAGCTATAGGAACAATTCCTTCTGCCCAATGGAAAAAGAGAGAAGTTAAAGAGATCTGGTTCCCCGGTGATACTATAAATCTTTCAATTGGTCAGGGATATCTTTTGCTAACCCCTTTACAAGTGCATAATCTTATTACTACTATTGCTACAGAAGGGAAAGTTTACAAGTTACATTTAGTAAAAAAGATAATTTCTGCCGATGGTAACACAGTAGAAGAAATTAAGCCGGAAATTTATAGAAAAGTAAACTTTTTTGCAGATACATCTAAAATCATTAAAGAAGGATTAAGGCAGACTATATTAAAAGGAACGGGCTGGAGAGCAAATATTAAAGAATTAGCGCTAGCTGGGAAGACCGGGACAGCTCAAAATCCCCATGGGGAGACT
>NCRO01000484.1 GCA_002849045.2 Candidatus Sediminicultor secundus | reverse complement strand
AGATGTGTATAAGAGACAGGTGTTGAAGAATGGGGATGTTCAAATGGTTCAAGGATTAAAAATTGAGGCTATTCCGGCTTATAATATTGTCCATAAGCGTGACAATGAAGAGCCATTTCATCCTCAGGGTATTGGAAACGGTTATATCATAACCTTCGGTGATAAGCGAGTATATGTGGCCGGTGATACCGAAAATATTCCGGAGATGAAAGAATTAGGTGAGATTGATATTGCATTTTTACCTATGAATTTACCCTATACGATGACACCGGAAATGGTTGCTGATGCGGCAAGGATGATTAAGCCGCAAATACTCTACCCTTATCACTATGGTAATACAGATACCTCAAAACTGGTAGAATTACTTAAAGATGATAAAGATATTGAGGTACGTATTCGTTAAATAGAATAAAAGTGGAATGTGACAAGGGATCATTCTTTGACACATGACATATTAAGAATAAGTGGGAGGGCAAATGCAAAATTATAAGATTGAAATAGAAATATTTGAAGGAGAAGGTGGGAAGCTTTGTAAAGAAGGTGATAAAATAATATATCCAGAACTTGAGAAAGAAGGTATTTGTGCCTGGATGTATCGTGGAGATGGATGTAAAAGTTATCAAGTCGGACAAAAATTTAATTATCCTGAAGATGTTGGGAAATTATGTCCTTGGTTGTTAGACAGCCTTAGCGGAATTATTCATGTACTTAGGTTTGGCGGCACATTACCCTGGGACTATAAGGGAACACCATATGAAAAAGAATATAATCCGGATGGTATAACAACAGAGTTTGTTCGGTGTATAGATCCGACTGACTCTGGAATTATAGTAAAAGTTACCAGAATAAAAATATAACCTTTAGCAATGACGATGCTTTCTATTTAATCATCTTTTATATATCAGAACTCGATCTTGATATTCTTAATTTTCCCTACTTTATTCTGTATATATGAATTCTGATCTTATCCCATAAAACACGCTTTCAGACATCAGCCCGGGGAGCCTGACGATATCAAGCCCTTTGGCTTTAGCTGAAGGGCTTTTTTTAAATTATTTTTCAGAAAAAGAAGGATT
>NCRO01000048.1 GCA_002849045.2 Candidatus Sediminicultor secundus | reverse complement strand
AGATGTGTATAAGAGACTCCCGAAGGCCCTAATATTGGATTAATAGGATCACTTTGTATCTATGCAAGAGTGAATGAATTAGGATTCATTGAAACACCATATTTTAAGGTAACAGACGGGAAAATAACTGATGAGATCGTTTACCTCTCCGCCGATGAAGAAGATAAATATAAAATTGCTCAAATAAATATAAAAATAGATAAAGATAACAAAATTTCACAAGAAGATGTACCTTGCAGGTTTAGAGGAGATATTATCGAGTGTCTGCCAGATGAAATAGATTTTATTGATGTATCTCCCAAACAGATTGCCAGCATTTCAGCTAGTTTAATACCCTTTTTAGAGCACGATGATGCAAATAGAGCCTTAATGGGCACTAATATGCAGAGACAGTCTGTACCTTTAATAAAACCCGAAGTTCCTTTAGTGGGAACAGGAATGGAAAATAAAGTTGCTGTTGACTCAGGTGCAGTCCTTATTTCCCAAGATGATGGCTTGGTGAAAGAAGTAAGTGCAGGCAAAATAATTATAAAAAATACTGATAATATCCAAAAAGAATATATTTTAAAAAAATTCGTTCGTTCTAATCAAGGAACTTGTATAAATCAGATACCTTTAGTGGAAGAAGGAATGATAGTAAAGAAGGGAGATGTGCTTGCTGATGGTCCCTTAACTTCTGAAGGTCGTCTTTCTTTAGGCAGGAATATTTTAATAGCTTATTTGCCTTGGGAAGGCTATAATTTTGAGGATGCTATCTTAGTTAGTGAGAAATTAGTTAGAGAAGATACTTTCACCTCAATTCATATTTCTGAACAGGAGTGTGAAGCACGGGATACTAAATTAGGACCAGAAGAAATAACTTGTGATATCCCTAATATTGGGGAAGGCAGCCTATCTAATTTAGACGAAAGAGGAATAGTTCGAATTGGAGCAGAGGTGGAATCGGGTGATATTTTAGTAGGAAAAGTAACTCCTAAGGGTGAAACTGATTTAGGACCGGAGGAAAGATTATTGAGAGCAATTTTTGGGGAAAAAGCTCGAGAAATAAGAGATACTTCTCTCCGGGTTCCCCATGGTGAAAAAGGTAAGGTTATAGATGTAAAAGTATTTTCCAGGGAAAATAATGACGAACTTCCCCCGGGAGTAAATCAATTGGTAAAAGTTTTTATTGCTCAAAAAAGAAAGATTTCAGAAGGAGATAAGATTTCAGGAAGACATGGAAACAAAGGAGTTATTGCTAAAATTTTACCGGAGGCTGATATGCCTTTTATGTCAGATGGTACGCCAATAGAAATAGTATTGAATCCTTTAGGAGTCCCCTCTCGGATGAATGTAGGGCAAATTTTAGAAGTACATTTAGGCTGGGTAGCTAAAACCTTAGGTCTTAGAGTCATAACTCCTATTTTTAACGGAGCAAGAGAAGAAGAAATTGAACAATCCTTATCAGAAGCAGGCCTGCCCAAAGATGGCAAAATAACTCTTTATGATGGTAGAACAGGCAGACCATTTGACCTAAAGGTTACTGTAGGTTATAGCTATATTTTAAAATTAGCGCATTTAGTAGCTGATAAAATCCACGCTCGTTCTACCGGTCCATACTCTTTGGTTACTCAACAGCCTTTAGGGGGAAAAGCACAATTTGGAGGTCAAAGATTTGGTGAAATGGAAGTTTGGGCTTTAGAAGGATATGGAGCAGCTTACAATCTTCAGGAGCTTTTAACTATAAAATCAGATGATGTGTTGGGAAGAATTAAAACTTATGAAGCCATTGTTAAGGGTGAAGGTATCCCTGTACCCGGCATGCCAGAATCATTTAAAGTTTTAATTAAAGAATTGCGAAGTTTAAGTTTAGATGTACAAATTTTAAATGCTCAAGGCAAAGAAGTAGATGTTAGAGAGGATATCGATTCAAAAGATGAAATTAATGAAAATTTAATGAAAGAAATAACCTAAATTAGTATATAGTATATCGTATTGCGTTAGTATTAAACTAAAAACTTAAAGCGAAAGAGCGCCAAGAAGCTCTATATTTCTTACAGGGTGAAAGTCCCTGTTGGGTAAGGTCTAGCCAACCACCCATACCGAGTGTTGCATCAAAATGGGTAACCATTAGATGAAGCGTACACAGGGAAACAGATAGGCCATAGGGAAGACCGTACTTCCTAAAAGTGAATTATACAGCCTCGTAAATAAGGATTAATGCAGATGGCGACGTCATTTTCGCAACGGAAGCCTATACAAAAGAATTGCTAATGGCGAGATTCTAAAGAGGGTCTGTCGGGGTCTTGGCACATGGCATGTCTGTAGAGAGATATAGGGAACTTGGGAGACCCTATAAGCTCCTTACCATAAGGTAAGTCTACCCGATGAAAAGAGAGGGTGACTGATGGCATATAGGGAGTCGGAGCAGCACAT
>NCRO01000483.1 GCA_002849045.2 Candidatus Sediminicultor secundus | reverse complement strand
CTTATTATTCTGCTAAGTAGTTTACTATACTACTTAGGGTTAGTTCTTTAGTAGTTTAAAGTTGTAAAATTAAAAAACTTCAGAAGTTGGATTACAGCCCGTTAATGTGAGAAGAAAAGAATATTTAACAATTCTTGTATGCAAAATTTAGTTAGAAGAAGCAAATATAATTTGTCAGTAAGAAAGATACGATTCCGATAACTATACGATGTAGAATTATTGGAAATGTATTAATGCCATGATTCAGGACAAACTAATTTTTTATTATCTTTAAGAGGGATTATATCTGGTAGTATGCTACTTTTTAAGTGTTTTTCTTTTATTTTCATATGAAAATCACATTTTTGTTTTATAAGTTCTGCGCGCCTTCCAATTAGAATAATAACTCCTATTTGTTTATGGGGGAACAATGTTTTTACTGCTTCTATAGAAGGAATTAAATCACTATATCCTGAGATGATACACGCTTTGTCGGACTTATCTTGAATTGCTAATTTGAATAAATAAATTGCGATTTTAACATCAGTTCTTTTTTCTTCGAATGTTGTATATGTTTTTTTACATAATCGGCATATTCTATCTTTTTTCGAAATTCTCCGTATACAATTCTAATTCCCTTGAGTTCTTGAACCTTAATGAAGATTTTATGTCTATTCGTTTTATCTGGAGACCAAGGAGTTAAAGCGGTGAAGTAGTATGTTTCTTCAATATGTTCTTTTTTTGTAATAAAATTTTTAGCGAGTTCTGATAAGTCAATCCACTTATATTTATTGAATCGTTTATTTGCAATTAAATGATAAAGATTGAAACAATCTATAAAAAATATAACTTTTTCTATAACATTTTTTTTGCATAAATATATATAAAATAAAAAGCCCGAGCGCACAGGCAACTCGGGGCCAGCAAAATACAACATCTTGCTGGGATGACACCTAAATTATACCTAAAAAATATTTTTATATCAAATTTTTATTTTTAAAATAATTTTTAAGAAAAAGAAGGATTTTTAAATAGACTTATAGTACAATGTAATGGATTTATCCAAAAAGATCATTGGCAAAAAAATGTTGGGATTTCAAAATTCGATGATTTGGTTATAAAGTATATATTACCCAACAAAATTAATAGTTTAAAACAAAAGGATCCAAAGGTTTATAAAATCTGTTGTGGTTTAATTATTTAAGCAAAACTAATTCAGGTTATACAAATATTACAAATGTGGTCTTGGATTTAACAATTTTGGAATTGTTGGCATTTACCATACGGAGGTAAATTGGCTGAACTCTAATAATAAAAAGACAACTTATCTGCAGTTGTATATCTATAATGGAGGCGAAGGATATGACAAAAAAACTAAATCTTGTTGATTTTTTTCCTAAATCAAAACTTAAAGTAAAAGAAACACTTATAGACAAGCCAAAATTTCCATTTATTGATGGCCACAGTCATCTTCAATTGTTAGGAGGAAATTGGATAGATCGACCAGTAGAAGACCTATTGACCATGATGAATAACTCAAATATCCAAGCCATTGTGGATCTTGATGGTTTGGATAATGATAGTATCCTATTTGCCCATATAGAAAAGTTTAAGGCAAAAGCACCAGATCGTTTTTACCATATGGGTGGAGTAGATTGGACAAAATGGAAAGAAAAAGGTAATAATTTTGGAAACTGGGCCGCTAAGCGTCTTGAAGAACAAATTAAAATGGGAGCTTCCGGCATTAAAATATGGAAAAATCTTGGCCTTCATGTGAAAGACCAGAATGGAAAATTAGTGAAAGTTGATGATCCGAGATTGGATCCAATTTTCGAAACCGCCGCTTCTTTGGAAGTCCCGGTATATATGCATATCTCCGATCCAGTTGCTTTCTTTGACCCGATAGATCAATTCAATGAGCGATATGAAGAGCTCAATGAGCGCCCAGATAGGTCTTTCTTTGGCTCCCGATTCCCACCATTTCAAGAAGTCATTGAGCAATTTGCAAACCGAATTCGTCGACACAAAAAAACAGTATTTGTTGGCTGTCATGTTGCCAACTGTGCTGAGAATTTAGCCTGGGTTTCTGCTTTATTAGATGAATGCCCACACCTTTACATTGATATCTCAGGGAGAATCGGTGAATTAGGTCGACAGCCATATACTGCCAGAAAATTTTTCTTGAAATACTCTAATCGTATTATTTTTGGCACTGATCGACTTCCAAATATAGAGTGGTACAGAATCTATGCCCGCTTCCTTGAAACAGAAGATGAATATTTTAATTATTTTCCGGCTTTTCCACCAAAACAGGGTCGCTGGTTTATTTATGGGATTCATCTACCGGATGATATATTAAAAAAAGTATATTCTGAAAACATACAAAATATTTTAGGTATCAGATAGAACTTGTTAAAGTTACTAGAAGAGAGAAGAAGAGGGATCTTAACATTTGACATAACTTTTTAATTTAATTAAGATTTTTAATCTTTATTTTTGATAAGGAACAAGGGATGGTTCTCTGTTCCTTATTTACCCCCTTTAAAAGCCTTTGTTTATAAGGCTTTCCCACTTGCTATTTTCTAACAAATCTTGCCCGGATGGTTTTTAATATTAAACCGTTATAAATTTTTTATTTCCTATATTGGCGTATAGAAATATACTTTAAATAGAGTGGTGCCTAATCTTTATTGTCGATAATTAAATAAATCTAATTTGTCAAGAATAAAGATATTACCCCATGAATCTTTTATGAGCGATTTTCTTGATGGCACTTATACACATCTGACGATGCCTACCAACAACTAGA
>NCRO01000482.1 GCA_002849045.2 Candidatus Sediminicultor secundus | reverse complement strand
ATATATTTATGAGATGATGAAATTAAGCCAGGAAGTTTTAAAGTTCAATACTCTTGACCATATATGCGGGGTAAATTGGATTACTTTGTTTATCGGTAGGCAGTTATATAATCTGGGTCTTCCTGTTGATTTGGGGAGGATTTCCGGAGCAGCAGCAGGTCATGATATCGGAAAATATGGATGCAAAGATATAGAGGCAGAAAGAACTCCCTATTTACATTATTACTATACTGATGTGTGGTTTAAAAAACATAATATCTCTTATATCGGGCATATTGCAGTTAATCATTCTGTTTGGGATTTAGAATTAGAAAATTTACCCTTAGAATCACTTATATTAATTTATTCTGATTTTCGGGTTAAAAATACCAATAACGGTTCTAAAGCGGAGATGAGAATCTTTAGCCTAAAAGATTCTTTTCAAGTAATTTTAGACAAACTGGATAATGTTGATGAGAAAAAAAGAAAAAGATATTACCGGGTTTATGAGAAATTAAAAGACTTTGAAGATTATATGATAAATTTAGGGGTAAATGTAGATGTAGAGAATAAAGAGATAAGTTCTTGTAAAAAAGATAGAAAACCGCATTATCCTCTCATGCAGGGTCAAGAAGTTATACAAAATATAAAATTTCTTTCCATAGAACATAATATAA
>NCRO01000481.1 GCA_002849045.2 Candidatus Sediminicultor secundus | reverse complement strand
TAGATGTGTATAAGAGATAGTCCTTCTATCTTTAAAATATTTTCCATTTTTTTATTTTCCCTGTATTTGTATTTTCTTCCTTAAGATGTAAATTCAAATATAAAATTTATTACCTGTACTAATTTAGATTAGTGATTTACCATCCAGCGTAATAAAAATATCAGTATGTTGTCTTTCCCCCATAGAATATAGTTAATAAAACAAATTTTATATAGGAAGGAGAGCGGTATACATTATCAAGAGTGAACGTATTGCAAGTTTTAAGTAAATTATAACGCAACATACCCGAAAATACAAAAATGTAAATTACCTCACTAAAAAGATAATTAAAAAATATTGATACCTCATAAAATAACACAAAATGAATTCTTAATATTTGAAAAAGCTTTTAAGTTAATTGAAGTAACACCATGTTTCTAGGAGGGAGGGGGGGGTGAAAATTTTCACCATTATTTTTATACTTCTCTAAGTTGTACTAATTTCGAGTAGTGTTCACAATTAACTTAATAAAAATAAAACTTTTTGTATTAATTGTGTTAATTTTCTTGTTTTTTTACTTTATATTCATATAAAGGTTTTCCCTCGCTTAACATTTTATAAACATTTTTGGCAGTTTTAATTTGAAGTTCATATACTGCATCTTCCGAATACCAGCTAGTGTGAGGGGTTATAATAACATTATCTAATTTCACTAAAGGTGATTTTGGATAATCAATTTCATCTTTATACTCTAAAACATCCAATCCTGCTCCAGCAATTTTACCAGATTTTATTCCGTTAAAAAGTGCTATTTCGTCAATCAAACCACCTCTGGAAGTATTAATAATAAACACACCGTCTTTCATTTTTTTAATTGAATCTTTGTTTATTAAATGATAGGTTTCTTTGTTTAGGGGCGCATGTATCGAAATTACATCAGAATTATTTAATAACTCGTCTAATGTCACGAACTTTACCCAATTATATTTTTCTTTATTACCAAAATAAGGGTCATATGTAATAATATTTAAATTAAAACCGCGTAATTTTTTTGCCACTCTTCTAGCGATATTTCCAAATGACAATAACCCGATAGTTAATTTAGACAATCTTCTTATAGGTTTTATTTTTTCATAGCTCCATTGGCTATTACTTTTTAGTATATGATTTAATTGAAATATTTTTCTCTGACATCCCAATATAAAGGCTATTGCATTATCTGAAACTTCTTCCATACAATAATCAGGAACATTGGAAATAACTATTCCTGCGTCGCAAGCTGCCTTCGAGTCTATATTGTCAACCCCCACACCATACCTTGCAATTATTTTACAATTCTTTAACTGAGAAATAATTTTTTTTCCAATAATTGCATGGTTAACAATCAATGCATTAGCATCTAGGGCTTTTGTTCTTTTTAGATAAGTTAATATTTTTTCTTCATTTTCAATCTCTTCAGAAATAAAATCATTGCAATCAATAATTTCAACATTTCTTAATTTATTTAAGATTTTAATTTCTTTATTAATGTCCTGAAAATAATAATCTGTAAAAACTATTTTGTATTTTTTATAAGTATCATTATTCTTCATAAAACAATTTTTGCTCCATTCTTTTATTTAACATCTTAAAAACTATCCTTCAAACACGGGTAAAGTAGAGTTTCCATACGGTATTACTAAAACTTTTGCCTTCTTGCCCTTGGGCTTTTATAGTAGTAGAAAAAGCCTTTGCCTTGTTAAGTAAATAATTAATAAGAGATAGTCTAATCTTATTTTTATTCGTTTTTTCTGCTCAAACTTAAAGAATTTCCTACCTAGATTCCTCTCTGCACAGGACGGGCTATTTCCCGATAATCTTTTCTTCCCTGGCTATATATTAGGTATTCCATTAAATTAGGCACAACACATGCATGATTTGGAATTATTTCTAACTTTTCTCCTATTTTAATTTTCCGGTAACCCTTTGGTACTCGAATGATACCATGTTCCTCACTTAGTTTCTCTAAAATAAGCTCGGGTTTATCCGGGAAAAAACCAAAACTCTTATCAAAAACTTTTGTCATATCGGAAGTAAATGTTTTTAATCCTCCGTCGATAATTACTCGGTTCTCATTCGGGCAGGAAACAACAGTACAGACTACGGTTAAGGCACACTGTCCTAAGCTAGCAAGACCCCTAGTTAACCATACTACATCATTATCATTATGAATCTTTTCAAAATTCCTAAAATATTACTTTTTCGACACTATATTCAAAAGAATTTAAGATTGCCCTTGCCACTTTTTTCATATTATCAGGACTACCACTGGTGTAGTAACTTTCCTTTCTATTTTTATCAATCTTCAAAAGATTATTTTCTTTTAATATTTTCTTCAAATCCAATACTGCATTATATGCAGGATTTACCAGCCTGATCCTGGGACCCATAATCTCTGAGATTACTTTTTGTAAAAATGGGTAATGCGTACAACCTAAAATTAATGTATCTATTTGAGCATCTTTAATAGGTTTTAAATATTCTTTTGCCGCTTGATATGTTTCAGTTGTTTCAAGTAGACCTAATTCTACTAAAGGAGTAAATTTGGGACAAGGGTTTGCAAAAATTTCTATTTCGGGATTAATTCTTTTTATTTCCTTATGATATGCCTTGCTATTTACGGTAAATTTAGTAGCCGCAAGGCCTATCTTCCCGTTACTAGTAGTTGCCACAGCTGCTTTTGCTCCAGGTTCAATGACTCCAATGATTGGAATATCAAAAAAATTTTTAGCTTTTATTAGTCCTGCTGCAGTTGCCGTGTTGCAGGCAATGATACATGCTTTAATGCCTTTTTCCAAAAGAAAGTTAATTATTTGAACTACAAAACCCTCAATTTCTTCCTGCCCTTTTGGACCATAAGGTTGACGAGCATGATCTGCAAAATATTCAATATTTTCTTTCGGAAGTAATCTTTTTAATTCTTTTACTACTGAAAAACCACCTATACCAGAATCTAAAACACCAATGGCTAATTGTTTCATGATTTATTCTCCTTATTTGTAACTTTTTATTCCCTCATGTGTCTCTCTTGCCAATAAATTAATAGGCATTCAAGGTGATAATTCGTTTTTCCTTTTTTATCCCACTCTTTTATTATTATCAATTTTAACTATTATCATTTAATTTTTAAATATTCCCTTGTCTTATCTTCTTATATCCCCTCTTTCTCAACCTCTACAATCATTTCTATCTCCACGGGTGCCCCAAAGGGAAGTTCATTTGTTCCAACTGCTGAACGAGCATGCTTTCCTTTTTCAGCAAATGCTTTTATTAAAATGTCAGAAGCTCCATTTATTACATAAGGTTGTTGGTCAAACCCTGGAGCACTTGCTACAAAGCCCAAAAGCTTAACAACTTTTTTTACATTATCCAAACTACTAAGATGCCCCTTAAGTATAGCTAAACTATTAACAATACATATCTTTGCGGCTTCATAACCTTCTTCAACAGTTAAATCTTTTCCTAATTTTCCTTTATAAATAAGAACACCATCTTTTTTACAAGTCTGCCCCGAAATGTAAATCAATTTTCCTGTTTGGACAAGTGGAACATAAGAAGCTACGGGCTTAGGTACAGCTGGTATAATTATACCCATATCCTGTAATTTTTTTCTACTTTTCCCATAAGATCTCTCCT
>NCRO01000480.1 GCA_002849045.2 Candidatus Sediminicultor secundus | reverse complement strand
ATATTATAGTGATGTCCAGGCTGTAGGGGCACAATGAATTGTGCCCTTTTAGGACAGGCGAGACGCCTGTCCTACGGAGTCTTTATTTTGAATTTATTCTGATTCTCGATTTCTGTTATCTTTGCGAGATACGAAATACAAAATTTATTTGACATTACAATACATTAACGATTATAATAAAAACAATAGATATATAATATTATGGTGAATTATTTATATAAAAAATACCACATAGAACATGAATTTGTGATAATTTTGAATATTTTTTAAATTATTTTAAAAAATATTCAAAAAAAAGAAGGATTTTTAAACATCGATGTAGTATATATATTTGATATGAAAAAATGATATACAAATATATCATCTCAGATTGGTTAAAGTAGGGAGAAAGGAGGTGAAAAAATTCTTGGACCTGCTTTAATTTAAGTAAAGATGATATAAAAAACCAGTTGGTAATCTAAAAAGAGAAAATATTAATGAGGAAACATTGGATACTCAATTAATAAATTCTCCTTTAAAGGTTAGCTAACTGGAAATATAAAAAAACCAAGGAGAAAAAAAATGAAAAAATTAGCATTAGTATTAGTATTAGTATTAGCTTTTGCACTTCCAGTACTCGCTAATCCATTTGTAGATGTTCCTTTAAATCATTGGGCATATGATTCAGTCCAAAGCTTAGCCGCAAAAGGTGTTATTGTTGGTTATCCTGATGGTACCTTCGGTGGGGCAAAATCTCTAACCCGTTACGAATTTGCTGAAGCAACAGCCAAAGCATTAGCCTATGTTGAAGGCATGGACTTTGCTGCCGCTGATGATGTAGCAATATTAGAGAAATTAGCTATTGAATTTGCTGACGAATTAGCCAGCTTAGGAGTAACCGTAGCTGACTTAGAGGCTTCTTTGGGTGCAAACACCGAAGCAATTGCTGCCTTAAAGACAACCGTAGCCAAACTGGATACCTTCTTTGAACAAGTTGTAATAACCGGTGACTTTACAGCAAGTTATGAAAAAGTTGTAGTACCAATGGCAGTTGCTACTTTAAGCGATGAGACAAATATCAATATCGTAGCTACCATCAATGATGAAACTACCGCTGGCATTTCTGTAAATGCTATTGATGTACTTTCCGGAGCTCCTGCTTATGCAGTGACCTGGGAAGCCTTCTTTATTGATTATCAAGGTGCAGATTTACAACTGAGAGTAGGCGAAGTTGAACCAGCTACTATAGGATTAGGATTAATTTATGCCTTTGATACTCATCAAGAAGAATTTGACGGATTTTTGGCTACCTGGGTTTGGGATACAGAGAACGATCTCGGTAACTGGACTCTATTTGGAGACGTAGAAGATTTCTATGTGGCAAATGTTGCTTTTGATGTTGGCGATGAAGATGAAGTAGCTGTTGGCGTTACCGGTTCTTATGATCAATTAGCCGGTGGAATGGCCGGAAGTGTGGATTTAGCATTCGCATTGGGCGAGGATGATGAAACAGCTATAGCTGTTGAAGCAGGTGTATTCTACGGCGCTGCATTAACTTATGCAGGAGCATTGGAAATCGGTACTTCATTAGACGACCTCGGTTTGACAATTGATGCCCATTACGTAACTGCTGGAT
>NCRO01000479.1 GCA_002849045.2 Candidatus Sediminicultor secundus | reverse complement strand
GTAGGGCTATAAGGAAAAGTTGTTTTCCTAATAATAGCCCTACATCTTCAGATAGGAGAAATAAATGATTTCAAAAAGAATTGTTTTGAAATTTCCTCACAGGTTAGTTGACCAGCCAATTGTTTGCAACCTGGCAAAGTATTTTGATTTAGAATTTAATATTCTAAAAGCATATATTATACCTAAAGAAGAAGGGCTTCTTATATTAGGCCTTTCCGGGGAAGAGGAAAACTATAATAAAGGAATAGATTATCTCAAAAAATTAGGAGTAATAGTTCAATCACTGTCACAAGGTATTATCCGGAATAGTACCAGATGTACTCATTGTGGTGTTTGTATAACAGTTTGTCCGACCGAAGCCTTAGTTCTTGATACACATACCCGAAAAGTTCATTTTTACGAAAATAAATGTATTGCATGCGAATTATGTCTACCTGCCTGTCCGTTAAGGGCAATGGAGGTTCATTATTAATGTTCAAGACTTTAAAAGAAGATATTCAAAATATATTTGCTAAAGATCCGGCAGCGAAGAACACATTAGAAGTAATTCTTTGTTATCCTGGGCTTCATGCAATATGGCTTCATCGAATTGCCCATTGGTTTTACAGAAAGAAAATGTATACCATTGCGCGCATAATTTCGCATATTAATCGCCATGTTACTGATATTGAAATACATCCCGGAGCCAAAATCGGAAGAAGATTTTTTATTGACCATGGTATGGGTGTGGTGATAGGTGAAACAAGCGAAATTGGGGATGGTGTTCTGATGTATCAAGGGGTGGTTTTAGGTGGAACAAGTTTAGAAAAAAAGAAACGTCATCCTACTCTGGAAAATAATGTTGTAATTGGTGCTGGAGCGATAGTCTTGGGTGCAATAAATATTGGTGATAATGCAAGAATAGGTGCGGGTTCGGTGGTGGTTACTGATGTTCCTCCTGATGCAACAGTGGTAGGAGTTCCTGGCAGGATTGGTATGGGATTTAGTGCAAAGGAAATTCAAGCGTTAGAGCATGGCAAACTACCTGACCCTATAGCTGATGCTATTCGTTTTGTTATGAAAGAGCAAGAGAAGCTGAAGAAAAGGATTAAAAAATTGGAGAAATTAGAAAAAATTACCAAGCATATAGATAAACGAATAGAAAAGAGGAAAAAAGAAATAGAAAGCGTGTTTTTTAATAAAAATAAAGAGGAGTTTAATAAAGGTGAGGGAATTTGATAAAAAAAGTTATCTGGATCATAATGTTATTATACCAATTCATTTGACTGGAGAGACCATCACTTTAATACCTCACTATTTAGGTAAATATGTGAAAAATGTCTTCCGTAAAAGTTAAAATAGTTTATAATAAAATATCTATTTATATGTAGAAATATAAAAATAAAAAAAGGAATAAAGTTTATTTTTTAAAATTAATACTTATTTAATAGAACATGAATATATTAACCGAATTTCTTGTAGTATTTAAAGGATATCTTGTTGAAATATTACCTTTTTTGATTATAGGCTTTCTTTTGAGTGGTTTAATTCACGAATTTATTCCTGCACGATTAGTGGAAAAGCATCTTGGCGGAAAAGGCATAAAACCTATTCTTTATTCTACCCTCGCCGGTACAGTTCTTCCAATTTGCTGCATAGGCTCACTTCCGATAGCATTAAGTCTACACCAAAAAGGAGCAAGACTTGGTCCTGTTTTAGCTTTTTTAGTGGCTACACCTGCTACCTCAATTACAGCTCTTTTAGTAAGTTATGGTCTTCTCGGATTAAAATTTACTATATTTATATTTTTCGCAGTTATTCTTATGGGACTGATTATGGGTATTGTGGGCAATGCAATTAAGCTAAAAACATTAGAAAGTGCAAAAAATCCTTTATCTTGTAAAGAAAACAATTTTGCAATAGATCCCATCTGTGGAATGAATATGGATAAGTGTGATGGATTGAAAACAGAATATAAAGGGGAGTTTTATTATTTTTGTTCGTCCCATTGTCAGACAACTTTTGAAAAAGATCCGGGAAAATGCATTAAAAGTGATAATTCTAAAGACCGGATAAAGAATAGATTAATATCTGCGATTAGATATATTTTTTTAGATATGTTCAGGGAGATTGGGCCTGAAATACTTTTGGGTTTAATATTGGCAGCATTAGTGTCTACAATTGCTCCGGTGGGGGAATTTGTGGGGAACCATTTTAGCGGTGGATTTGGTTATCTATTCAGTCTTGTCTTTGGTTTGGCAATGTATATCTGTTCCACTGCCAGTGTGCCTTTAGTTCATGCTTTTATTTCCCAGGGCATGAATATTGGAGCTGGTATGGTATTGCTCATAGCAGGGCCGGTTACCAGCTGGGGAACTCTTTTAGTCCTAAGAAAGTCTTTTGGCGGCAAAACATTAATTTTATATTTAACTATTATTAGCATTTTAGCTCTCTCTTTTGGTTATATTTTTTATTTAATTTAGTTTGTGATAAAATATTAAATACAAAAGTAAAAAAAAGGGGACGGTTCTATTTTTTCGAGCCATTATTTATAAAAGATAGTAAAAAAATAGAACCGTCCCCCTTTTTTTATAAAGGGAGGACATGTATTATGCAGGAATTTTTAATAGAGATGTTGGAATGCCCCTCCTGCCACGGGGAACTAAATTGGAAAATTATCCAGCATCAGGGGGATAGGATTGAGGAAGCAGAAGTAAATTGTAAAAAGTGTGATGGTACTTATCCCCTTAAAGAAGGAATTGGTCTTTTTCTAACTCCCGATCTACCCCGCAATGATCTTTGGGAGCAGCTTGATAGTCAATTGATTCAATACCTTCGTGAAAATTCTCAGATTGAAAGCAAATTAATGGATGTACCATTAAATACTCTCAATCCTGCTGATCAGTTTTTTAGATCGCAGGTTTTAGAAGAACGGGGGGAGTTTGCCCAGGCCAAAGCAACAGCAAATTTTGCTTATTCTAAATTATACGCTCCTGAATATCTGAAATGCTATAATGCTCAGATTAATTACCTTATCGCTCAACTCTCTATTTTTGATGGTCCAATTATTGATCTTGCTTCCGGAAGGGGTGATTTAGCAGAATTACTCGTACGTAAACTTAAACAACCAATTGTTTTTACTGACTTTAGTCCTCAAATATTACGTCGTAATCGTCGATGGTTGGAGTTTTTCGGTTTATATGAACGGGTTAGTTTGTTAGCTTTCGATGCTCGACGTTCACCTTTTAAAGATGGGGCAATTAAAATGATGACTACAAATTTAGGCCTCATCAATATCGAAAAACCTGAGAATCTTTTGATTGAATTACGGAGAATTGTTTCAGGAAAGTTTTTTGCTATTTCTAGCTTTTATCCAGAGGATGATGAAGTAAATGCAGAAACGATTAAAAAGTTAGGAGTAGATCAATTTTTATTTCGGAATTCCGCTCTGGAATCTTTTTACTCTGCTGGTTGGCAGGTAAAGATGGAAAATATGATGATCGGGAAAGCTTGCCCTACTCCGAAGGGTGAGGTAATAGAGGGGGCCGGCATAGATGCCTTTCCGATTACAGAAACTAAATTGGAGTGGGGAATATTAGCAGCACAATAAAGAGATTGAAAGGATGAAATAGAAGATTATGGTAACATTTGAAGATTTTGAAAAAATAGATATCCGGGTTGGCAAAATAATTGAAGTAAAAGATTTTGAGGAAGCCAGAAGTCCTTCCTATAAAGTAAAGATTGATTTTGGGGAATTAGGTATAAAGGCCTCTTCTGCCCAGATTACTAAATTGTATTTTAAAGAAGATTTACTTAACCGGCAGATTGTAGCGGTAGTTAATTTTCCTCCCAAAAGGATAGCCGGGTTTAAATCAGAAGTTTTAATTTTAGGAGTAATGAAAGAGGGTGGAGAAGTTATTCTGCTTCAGCCTGACCGAGAAGCCCCTTTAGGCTATAAAATAGGGTAGAATAAGTTGAAAAACATGTCTCTTATACACATCTCCGAGCCCACGAGAC
>NCRO01000478.1 GCA_002849045.2 Candidatus Sediminicultor secundus | reverse complement strand
TGGTATCTGCCGGACATGGTTCAGCCTGGTTATATTCTCTGTTACATCTTTCGGGATATAACCTTTCACTCGAGGATTTAAAAAAATTCAGACAACTTAATTCTAAAACTCCCGGTCATCCTGAATATAAAGAGACTCCCGGAGTGGAAGTTACTACCGGACCTTTAGGGCAGGGTTTTGCCAACGCTGTGGGAATGGCTCTGGCAGAAAAGATGTTAGCGGCCAGGTTTAATGCTGAGGATTATAAAATTGTTGATCATTATACTTATACTCTTTTAGGTGATGGCTGTATGATGGAGGGCATTACTTCTGAAGCCGCCTCACTGGCCGGACACCTGGGTCTGGGAAAATTAATCACTATCTATGATGATAATGGTATCTGTCTTGCTGGAGAGACCAGGGCAACTTTTACCGAGTCAGTAGCAGATAGATTTAGTATTTTACATTTATTTTTTTTCATTTACAAACATTTTTGTTTTATGTTTTATTATTAGTGTAAACTTTTTGGGGGCAATTAGATAAAAAAGTTATGCTTACGTCTTTTCTCCACTTTCCCTTAATTTATTTTCTTTCTCTTTCTTAACTCGATACTCGATACGCAATACGCGACACGTATTTAATAATAAGTGTTGACAAGATGTATATAAAAAGGGGTTTTCTAAGGAGTGTCCTGCAGATATCTGGTTAGAAAATTACAAGCGGACCAAATGATTTAGTGGACCGTGGCCATGGGTTATTCCGACTGATTCAGAATATATAATAATAAACCCTTCTCAATGGTAATAACAGCTTTTTCCTGCTTAATTATATTACTAATACCCCTGGTCTTATATCTTAATAGGCTTCCTGATTCGAGCAAATATTTACATCCCGTTACAGTAACACCGGTAACCTCTTCATCTAAGGGAATTAAAGAAAGCCCGGCACCTATTTTTTGAAAAAACACTTTTTCTCTATCTATTATCCCTATTTCCAGCCCTGGTTCCTTAATAAATGCGGTTATCCCATTTCTAAAAGCATATTCCAGGAGAAAGATATTGGCTAACTGCTGATCTAATCGCCCCCCTGCAAATCCAATGATAATAATATTATTAAAACCTCTTTCCCGACAATATTGGAGTGCCAGTTCACCGTCAGTTTCATCTTTTTCCACAGGGTATTTTATAATTTTAGCTCCCAATTTTTCATAACGTTGATATTGTGACTCTGTGAGCGAATCAAAATCACCTATAATCACATTGGGCAAAAAGCCTATACTCTCCAGAAATAATGCTCCGCCATCAGCAGCAATAAAGAATCTATCTTTCTCTCCGATTAGTTTTTTGAATTCTTCCCTATCTCCTTTTAATTCTCCGTTTAAGGCAACAACCGCTTTATTCTTTGACATAAATTATCCTCTCATCTTTGGTTTTCATCATCACTAATTACCAGAATTTTTATTAATGGTATTATAATCACATAGCTTAGCAATAGTGCTGGTAAAAGGTAACTGATATTATATATAGCTGAATAGACCCATGGACTTTGACCTTCCGGAGCATACTGAGCAAAAAATATAACTCCGGAAAAGAAGTGGCTAACAAACCTTCCCAGTCCACCAGTAAAAACAGCTAATAATAACCAGCCATACGTACTACCCTTTGCCTTTAAATCTATCTTGTTTGAGAATATTCCTGCTAATCCGACCAACATATAAGGTAAAGGATAATCTAATACCAGTTGTGCTGGATGTATAATGAAGGGACCAAATGCTAATTGAACTAAACCGTATACTACTCCGGCCATCATACCTGGGCTGACTCCCCAGCGTAAAGCAATAATTAAAATCGGTAGCATTTCGAGGCTAATTGACCCTCCCTGAGGCATCCTCCACAAAGGAATAAAATTCAAAATAACAGACAACGCCACCGCCATACCAATCTCTGTCATAATTTTTACTTGATTTCCTTTCATTAAAAGTCTCCCCTCCTTTTAAAGTAATTTATTTTAAATAAAAAACCGCAGACCTGATCTTTTAATCGCAATCTGCGGTTTAATAAAAACGCTGTTGTTTTAATTCCCTACGCTGGTATTACCCAGGTCAGGTTTTAAGGGTCTGTTTACTAAAAACACTCTCAGCTTTAATAAGCTCCCCTATTGTATTATTCTATTTTTTAAATACATTTAAAATGGCTGGCCCCATTTTTTTGATATCTAACTAGAACAAATTTAAGTATACTAAATCAAATTTTAATTACGAGATACTACTTTAGTATCTACGATATTCGCTTCTTGGTCTCGGTGGACGGGCTTCGTCAATCTTTAAAGGACGACCATCGAAATCGGTATTATTTAAAGCTTCTTTGGCCTTTTCAGCTTCTTCCGAAGAAGACATTTCTACAAATCCAAAGCCTTTACCTTCGATGATGTTAACACTCTTAACTTCACCATGAGCTGAG
Source organism: Candidatus Sediminicultor secundus (assembly GCA_002849045.2). The sequence goes on along the minus strand of NCRO01000478.1, from coordinate 426 downwards.
AATAATTCTGTTAGTTGCTCATTAGTTACAGAATATTTAAGATTCCCTACATATAATTTACTACCTTCCATGTTTCTTACCTCCTTTTCGTTATTATTTCTCTTAAGTCCAATAACGTTTCCCATAGGAGGTAGAAACAAAAACAGTGATTCCAACCCCTTTAACGATAACATTATTAAAACACAAGAGATCCCTCATAAACAATCTCTGTTTTCAGAGGACTAATGGATTGTTTTTAGCATCTCTTTTGAGTAAGAAGGACCAGCCATTTATATTAACTTTATCTATTATATTCTACCTCTTTCAACAATTTTGTCAAATTTTTATAAATATTTTTATAAAAAAGGGACGGCTTTATCTTTAATTACAACTATTTTCTTCTCAAAACTTTTACAACTGCCGGTAAAAAATCACACACATCTTCCT